>JAWVZS010000198.1:0-2383 GCA_033722055.1 Nitrosopumilaceae archaeon | reverse complement strand
GTCATCTTTGATTATTTTGTTGAATAAAGATATGGCCCCCTTTGGTTGGTTTCTTTCCATTAGAGACATTGCCTGATACATTAAATCTTCAGGATCCTTTTTTCTTCCAAACAGGCCCATTATATCATCAATAGTATGGTGTTTTAATGAAAGTTTAGTTTAATGATTTGAATTTTTTGATTGCTTCTTTTGCTAACTCTTCTTGTGACTTTGCATCAGTCTCTGTTGGATCTTCTGTTGCATAGGCTTCATTTTCTTTTTTCTTTTCTTCTGTCATGTATATGGTTGGCTGATTTTGTATAATAATATTTTAAGAAAATGACTCTGAAGCATCTAGCATCATTTTGATATCTTTTTTGGAATGTGCATCAGATATCGCTCCTAATTTGCCAGGAAGAAAGAATATGCTATCTTGTGCAATCATCTTGAAATGGTATTTCTGTAATGCTTTTGTATCGCATTTTGCAGCATCAGATGCCGTATTAATCTGAGTTATTCCGTTTTTTGCAAAATGTGTCATAAACAATGAGCCTTTACCTGTAACTATTACTCTACCATCAAAGACTTTGGCTAGTTCATTTCTGGTATAATCGCCTAATTCATTAATTTTTGAATAAACTGATTTTTTATTTTTCAAGTATTGCAGTGTTTCAAATCCCGCAACCATACTAGCTGGATTTGCAGAAAAAGTTCCACCTCCGACATAACTTCGCTCAGATTTTTTCTTATCTTTGGTATCTGCATGTTCCATAATTTCTTTCTTCCCAGAGAATATCCCAATTGTCATTCCACCACCCACAATTTTTCCCAGTGTAACAATATCAGGATCTAACTTTATTGTATTGTATAAACATCCAAATCTAAATCGAAATCCAGTTACAATCTCATCTAGTATGAACAAAGAATTGTTCTTTTTACAAAATTCTTGTATGCCTTTTAGATAGTCTGATTCTGCTGGAATACATCCACCACCACCAAGTACGGGCTCTATGATTATTCCAGCTAAATCTTTTTTGTACTTTTGCAGAATAGATAATGATTTTTCTAAATCATTGTATGGTACTGAAATTATTTTTTCTTCATTGATTAATCCAGAACTTTCTGATTCTGAAAATGGCCAGTTTACAGTCTTTAACAAATCCGATGTATATCCATGCCATCCTCCATCAATCTTTGCAATTACATTTCTACCAGTTACAGAACGTGCAAGTCTTACTGCATACATTGTAGCTTCAGTGCCTGATGTAACATATCGGATTTTCTCAGCAACAGGTACTGCCTTTGAAATCAATTCAGACAGTTTGATAGTTTGCTCATTTACTGCACCATACATCCAGCCATCTTTGACTTGACGGAGTAGTGCATTTTTTACAATATTTGGTGCATGTCCTAGAATTAAACTCCAATGTCCCATCCAGTAATCTGCGTATTTGTTATTATCAACATCAACCAAATTTTTTCCAGATGATTTTTTTACAACAAATGGATATGGTGAATAATATCGTATGTTATGAGAAACACCATTTACATGTAGTTTTGCAGATCTGTCAAATAGTTTCTTTGATGTAGGGGTTTTTTTCTTGTATTGTTTTATGTAATCCAAAATGTATCCTTCTATGATCTATTCAGACATTTTAACCATCAAAAATGGCTTAAATTGGCCTAAATTCAGGCATGATTCATGACTAAAAATTTAAAATAAAATTTTTCAATGTTGATCTCAATTTTTTCAAAATTTCACGCATGGTTTATATGGTTTTCACATTCTTCACACTCTGCATACGTAACGCAAGAGCGGCGCTTGTGATGAAGTATGGTATTGGACCATTTTATGATTCATGAGCCTCCAGTTACGCATACAAAATGAGGATTTGATCAAGTGATCAAATCTGAGATGTGAAGATTATGTGCATCCGTCAATTCCAAAGTACAAAATGTACTTCAGTAATCATAATAGTAGAATCCCGTTGATCCTGCGGGACCTGACTGCTATCGGATTGATACTAAGCCATGCGAGTCATTGTAGCAATACAAGGCAGACGGCTCAGTAACGCGTAGTCAATCTAACCTATGGACGGGGATAACCTCGGGAAACTGAGAATAATACCCGATAGGCCATTATGCCTGGAAAGGTTTATGGTCAAAATGATTTATCGCCGTAGGATGGGACTGCGACCTATCAGCTTGTTGGTAAGGTAATGGCTTACCAAGGCTATAACAGGTACGGGCTCTGAGAGGTGAGGCCCGGAGATGGGTACTGAGACACGGACCCAGGCCCTATGGGGCGCAGCAGGCGAGAAAACTTTGCAATGTGCGAAAGCACGACAAGGTTAATCCGAGTGGTTTGTGCTAAACGAACCTTTTGACAGTCCTAGAAACACTG
>JAWVZS010000197.1:0-2392 GCA_033722055.1 Nitrosopumilaceae archaeon | reverse complement strand
TGTTAAATCAAGTAAACAAGAATCCAAAATCCAAATTTCATAATAAGCATAAACCTGTTTAAAATTTTTTAAATTTTTAAATAAATTTTAATTTCACCACTAGATTGCTTTAATTTTCTGAATTACCATATGATTTTATGAGTCAAATAGGAATGTATATGTTAAAAAAAGGAGGATACGATGATTCTAAAACAGACAAAGCATTACAGATGCTATTAATTGATAGAAAGAATGAATTCCGAGAACTTGCGGGTGTTGTTTTTGCAAGACTGCCACCTGGAATGGGACCAATAGAAGGATGGGAAAAAGTTGTTCTAAATTTTGCACTAGATGTAGATGAAGAATTCAAAGTGTGGACAGGTAAAGAAACTACTGTATCTAATTCTGCAAACAAAGCTCTTACTATTTTACGTCAACTCTCTCGTGGAAAAAACACAATGAATCAGTTAGCGCATATGTTGAATATATCATATGATCTAGCAGAAGAGTTTAAAGTAATTTATCGAAGAATAGAATAGCCATTTTTTATTTTCCAAATTTTTTCAAATATGAAATTATTATTAAATTTAGCAAATAACGAAATTAAACGAGTTGATGGTTTGACGACAAATGAATCTAGGGAATGGTCGGCTAGGGTTTTGGCAAACGGTCGTCAAACACACCAGATGACTCTAATCACACTAATACAATAAAACTAATAGAAGATAGTGTGTATTTTTTGAACACACACAGAAAATCTGCGATTATCTATGCTGGAAAATTAAAAAATAAAAGAAGCCTAATCTAGCTTCTTTTTTGCTTTATTTATCATAGCCATTTCTTCACGGAGATGTTTTTTTAAGAGTCTTTCATGTTGTTTTTTATGTACGGTGTAAGCCTTGTTCAGAGATTTTTTGGTTTTTGCGCGTTTTACAGCATTGTTGAATTTTTTGTGAATGGCATTTACTTCAGAAGTATAGCTTGCCATATCCTATGGCAGTAAAGTTAGTTAATGAACTTTTTCTATAAAATACTCAAAACTCATATTAATGCAAAAAAATTTTCAGAGCATGGGTTTTTCCATCAGATGGGAGGGCGGCTTTTATGGCATAGCATGGGCTTATGAAAATAAACGATTGGTAATATCACCAATTTTTGATGATAAAAAACAAGCTATTAAGCTAGCCAAAGTTGTAGAAGAATGGAATGATAGATTTACAAAATTAACTATTATTGAAAACAATACTAATCAGTATTCAGTATGTTGTTTTCAAGATCCTCAAATATCAAAAAAGAGTAAAAATATTGGAATTTACCATAAGGGATTATCACAAATTGGAGGATATGAGCAAGTTAAACCAATGATCGAAGAAAAAGCCCCACTCTTACAAATTGCATATGCATCAGATGTCAAAGACATGAAAACATATCAACAAGTTTCACGATTGGTTTCATTATCAAAATGCAAAATAATTAATGAAAATGAATTAAAAAAACAAGAATACTATTATGAAAAAATTGCTACAGAATCACAATGAGACAATACAAATTAGATATAGCCATGGATATGATGAAAAATGCAAATAACAAACACATGTCAAAATAACAAAAAACCAGAAAACTAGAAGATAATCTCTTTATTTGCATACAATTTATGATAGTCATGACAGAATGCCCTACCTGTAAACTCAGCATGGAATCGCATTCCACAGCAGAATTAATGGAATGTTGTATGAAACAAATTGGTGATGAAACAACTGAAGAAAATAATGGAAAATGTCCAAATTGCAAGCATGAAATTAAAAATCACACGGATTTACAGTTAGCAGAATGTACTATAGCGCATCTTAAATCAAATAAATTAGATTTGTAATATCTGTCCAACTAATTTCTATAATTGAATTATCCGTTTTATTGAAATCTGTGTGTTCCTGCTCGAATGCATGTGCTAAGTATTTTATTTTCATTAAATTCAACTTGTCTGCCATCTGCCTTTGTAATGATAAGTCGTTTTAGCCACACACGTAGGTTTTTACGCTCAAAAATTAATTTTTATGTTTAAATTCTCTTGATTTTACTACCCGGGTATGCTAATTAGAATTACTGTGTTTGTTTTTGTTTTAGTAATGCTTGGAACAGTTCCATTATTTTCATATTCGCAGAACACATCAGAGGTTTTTCCAGACTGGGTAAAAACTACCATGAAATTTTGGTCTGAAGGAAAAATCACAGATGTAGAATTAAAAAATGCTATAGAATACTTGCTTGAGAAAAAAATAATTGTCGTAAATGATAAAACTACTGATATTCCAGTTGTATCAGAAGGTTCAAAAATAATTTCTGGTGTTTCGCTTTCTGGAATTGATTTAAGTAATGTAGATTTTTCTGGTGCCACAATAAATAATGTGGATTT
>JAWVZS010000196.1:0-2394 GCA_033722055.1 Nitrosopumilaceae archaeon | reverse complement strand
TCAGCCTCAAAATATTTTATCTTATGAATCATTGTTAGAAGACAGTTAATCTACGATATTAGTCTATACAATACTAGTTTAAATTAAAAAGAATCTCTGAATTATTTATCTAAACGCGGATTTGAACTATCTGCTATTTTTACAAAATTGTTTGTATGACAAGTAGGACAAACTCCTCTTGAAAATTTCTCATAATATACCGTGCCACAATCAGAACAAATTCTCAGTTTTTCAATATCTATCATAAAATCAATTGGGAGTAATTCCTTATAGGTTTGTATGAAACATCCAGGTACCTTTTTGAATAATCAATCAGTCATTCTCAATTTATTTTCAGTAGTTCTGATGAAATCTTCTAGTCTAGCAATCTCATGAGTCAAACTTAGTGCAACATTCTTGTCTTGCTCATTTTTTGAATTTAGCAGTAGATCTCTTTTTTTGATTAGCTTTTTTTGTTTTTCAAAAGCTAGAAACATTAATTTTCGTTGCTCTTCTCTGTCTTTCATAAATGATTCTAGTTAGCTACAGTCATCTGTGGTTTCGTCATTTTGTGGATCCAAAATATTCAAAAAATAAAGAATCGATTTTCTATGATTCATTTTAAACAAGATCGAATGTGATTATACCTAATAAAATGATAAAAGGAACACCAAATGCTAGGCCTACCTTATAATTTAGCATAATCTTATCTTTTCTTCTGTTATATTAAGTAGATGAACAAATTGTGTTTTTACAAAAAATAGAGCTACTTCTTATAGAAGATAAAGCTTACACAATCATGTCACAAGACAGAAAAATGTACAAGTGTACATGTGCAGACTGTGGCAATGAGTCAGAAGTTCCTTTTGAGCCAAAACAAGGAAGACCTGTTTATTGTCGTGAATGTTTACCAAAACACAGAAGTAGAAGATTTTAGATTAGTTTTGTTTAATTTATTTTGAACTCAATTATTTTACAATTATTCTAAAAACATCTTTTTTTATTACAAAATGATTTTTATGCCTAAAACACACATACTCCTTTAAATTAGACGTCTGAACTAACTTTGTATGTTAAACAATCCTAGTGATACAGTTTTCATTGGAAAAAAACCAATAATGTCGTATGTGTCTTCAGCTATAATCCAATTATCTTCGTTGCCAACAATCACCCTAAAAGCTAGGGGTTCTAGCATAGGTTTGGCAGTGGATGTTTCTCAAGTATTATTAAGAAAAACCAAAATCTTTGCAATAGGTCAAATCAAGATAGACTCAGAATCTATGGAGTCTACTGATGGCAAGATGCGCAATGTCTCAACTATTGAGATTCCAATTGTGAGGTCTCAGTAGAGAATAGGAAAATAATGGTTATTGATACATACCAATCAGGTTCCAAGTGTATCCGTTGTGGAAGAAATGGAATGTTAACTGATGGAGACACTGGTGAAAGATTTTGTGGAAAATGTGGTTTTGTAATTTCTGAAAAAAACGAGGATCCAGGTCCAGAATGGAGAGGATTTTCAAGAGACGGAGGTCCTGACCCTACAAGAACCGGTGCACCCTCTTCTCTTACATTTCATGACAAAGGACTTGCCACAATTATCAGTCCATACAACAAGGATTCTTCAGGAAAGCCACTGTCATCATCTATGAAAGGAACAATTGAACGACTACGAACTTGGGATAGTAGAAGTCAGGCACATCTGCCAGTTGATAGAAATCTAAGACAAGCATTAGGTGAGCTTGGCAGACTAAAAGATAAACTGACAATATCATCAAGTGTTCTTGAAAAATCAGCCTACATTTACAGAAAAGCATTAGAAAAAAGCCTAGTTAGGGGCCGCTCAATTTCGGCATTAATTGCAGCGTCCTTGTATGCGGCGTGTAGAGAGACAGAAACACCTCGAACTCTAAAAGATATTGCAGAGGCAGCAAACATCAAAAGAAAAGACATCGCCAGATGCTATAGATTATTACATTATTCATTGGAATTGAAAATGCCTGTAGTTGATTCAATACAATGTGTTTCCAGAATTTCTAGTAGAATAGGAATTTCTGAAAAAGTAAAACGGTATGCAGTCAAGGTTCTCAAAACAGCTCAAAAGTCAGAAGAGAGTGCTGGAAAAGATCCAATGGGACTTGCAGCAGCAGCATTGTATCTGTCGTGTGTCCATAATGGAGAAGACATAACACAAAGAGACATAGCCGAAGCTGCCAATGTAACAGAAGTTACAATTCGTAATCGTTACAAGGGATTAAAGATAAAGTAAAAAGTGCAAATAGTCAAATTTTAACAATCAGGGTATGTGATGCAAATCCATTCAAAACTCTTGTGGCTTTGGCGGAGTATAATTTTGATAAATATCTGGTAAATGTTTAAGCTTCCACTTCTCAATATCTTCCTTAAAGTTCCAAG
>JAWVZS010000195.1:0-2394 GCA_033722055.1 Nitrosopumilaceae archaeon | reverse complement strand
TTGGGGTATTCATTGCGACAATTATTTCGTGAATAAGTATGGATGCTTCATGACCTAGTATATGAGCACCAAGAATTTTCTCATTGTTTTCATCTACAAGTAGTTTGACAAATCCATGTTCCTCTTCAATAATTTTACCCATTGCAGTATCAGAATATTTCTGTATCAATTTTTTGTATTTTGTATTTTCAGAGGATAACTCTTGTTCTGTTTTTCCCACAGAGGCAATCTGTGGCGAACAAAATATAGCTCTTGGCATGACAGAATAGTCTACTTTGTAGGGACTACCAGACAGTGTTGTGTAGATACATTTTGTTTCATAATTTGCAGCATGTTTGAATGGTTGATTTTTTAAAACATCGCCCAATGCAAAAATTCCTTTCTGTGTCGTTTCTAAAAATTCATTCACTTTAACATAGCCGCCTTTATCTAATTCAATTCCTGACTTTTCAACTTGTAATGAGTCGGTATTTGGGATACGACCAATAGTAATCAGTAGTTGTTCGGATTTTATTTCTAAAATATCGCCTGATTTTGATTCAGCATATATTGTGTATTCATCATTTTCTTTTGAAATTTTTTTCGTATAGTAGCTTGGAAAAATATTATATTTCTTTTTCATGATTTTAGTGAATGACTCAGAAACATCCTTGTCTTCTTTGTTTAGTAAATTATCGTGTGTGTGAATTATATTAATTTCAGTTCCCAAGGTACCAAAAAAATGGGCAAATTCACAGCCAATATAACCTCCACCAATTATAGTCATACTCTTTGGTTTGTAACTTAATCTTAATGCATCAGAGCTTGTAAGAAAATCTACTTTGTTTAAGCCTTCGATTTCAGGAATTTTCGGTTTGCTGCCAGTAGCAAGTATAATTTTAGGTGAAGTTATTTGGTAATTGCCTACCTGAAGAGTATTTTTTGATACGAATTTGGCTTCATTATGAAAAAATCTAGGATTGGTTTGTTTTGATAAGCCATTTAACAAAGCATCAGATTGTGAATCAGTAAAATTGTTAGTTTTCTGAAACATGGATGAGGCATTCAAGGAATAATCCGTTATGTCAATTCCAAATTTATTGGAATTTTTTATTTTTTCTAATACATCAGACGAATGAATTAGAAATTTGGAAGGAATGCATCCACGGTTAAGACAAGTTCCTCCTGGTTTGTCTTTTTCAATTACTGCGACCTTAGAATTATTTTCTGCCAGCGCATTTGCAAGATCTAAACCAGAACCTGAACCTACTATAACATAATCAAATTCTAAGGTTTCAGTCATATTAGTAGAATTAATCTACATATTCTTCCATGGCTTTTTTGACTTTCTTTTTTGGTACGTTTTCATCTTTCACTAGATCTTTTTTCATTAAATTTTTGAGGTTACGAATTTTTTCTGAACTTTTTACTTTCATGAAAAAACTAGGTATTTTTTGGCTTTAAGGATAATTCAGCTCAAGTCCTTAAAATGAACAAAACAGCTTAGAGAATTAATATTATTTTGTCTTTTTTTGTATCTTTTCTTTAATTTGTCCACCTAACAAACTAAGAGCTATTTTTGATGCATTGGGCTGTCCTTTAGCAAAAGACGATACCACATTTTGTACAAACTCCAAGTTTACTTTGGGCGGTATTGGTGCTTCAAATGGATCTACATAAACCTCAACTATTACTGGTCCATTATGCGATAAAGCTTGTTTTATTGTCTTTTTTACATCCTTGTCTTTTTTTATTGTAAATCCTTTTGCGCCACAAGCATCAGCTATTTTGGCAAAATCAATAGGCTCAAACTCTACTGCATATTCTGGGTTACCTAAAAATGCCATTTGCTCCCATCTTATCATGTTAAGTGCGTTATTTTTTATCACAAAAACCTTGATTGGTAGTTTGTATTTTACTGCAGTTGAGAATTCTCCTAGTAACATTGCCATCCCACCATCACCCACAAATGCAATTGATTGTCTTTTAGGAAAACCAATCTGAGCAGCAATAGAATAAGGCACAGCACATGCCATAGAAGCCAAAGTTCCAGATAATGAAAACTTCATGTTTTTTTTCACATTAATGTATCTTGCAGCCCATGTTGTAATGGTACCACTATCTACAGAAACTATTGCATCATCATCTAGTAAAGCAGACAATTCAGAAGCAAAAGACTGAGGCTTTACTGATTTTCCTTTCTTTGAACTTCTTATTTCAATGGTCTTATTCCATTCTTTCATGTTTTTTTGAAGAGTTGTCAGAAACTTTTTGTCAGTCTTTTGTTTAATTAACGGAAGTAAATTTTTGATTGTTCTTTTAGAATCACCTACAAGTCCAACTTCCACAGGGTATCGCATTCCTATCTTTTCTGGATTTATATCGATTTGTATTCCAGTAACAGTTCCTGGTTTT
>JAWVZS010000194.1:0-2412 GCA_033722055.1 Nitrosopumilaceae archaeon | reverse complement strand
TTATGGCACTGTTAATTGTTTGCTCAATTATGGCTTCTAATTGTGCATCTTCACTCATATTGATTTATCATTTTTAATACATAATAAACTTGCACCTAAGATTTTTAATCAAGATAATTTCGATCAACTATGATGTTTTGTTACTTTACAGTAGCTGATGCTAATAGAGCACTACCTGATGTAATTAAAAAATATGAATTTGCATTGGCAAAAAAGAAAGAAGTATCAAAAATCGAGCAAGAGATGCAAATGTTGATGTCTACTTCAAATAAATTTGAAGATTATATAAAAACAAAGCAAAGGATAAACTCGGCTATTACGCAATTTTACAGCGCAGTTGAGGTTCTTGAAAATACTGGAGTAGTTGTAAAAAGCATAGATCAAGGCCTTCTTGATTTTCCTTCCCTTCGATTCAATGAAGAGGTGTGGCTTTGCTGGAAGTATGGTGAAACAGAAATAAAATTCTGGCATGACAAAGATTCTGGATTTATGGGCAGAAAACCAATTGAAGTAAGTGATGAATCCTTAGTTTAATTTTGGCTTTTTTTGATAAAATTTTTCATGTCAAGCGTTCTTAATGGTTGTGCATTTTGCCAAAGAAATGTACACAGACTGTAGATGTTGTTTATCATTTCAATAGAATTTGTACATAAAGATGAATCTGATTCCGAGTTTGTCGATAACTGAGCAGATGATGCAGAATCTGACATTATCATCTGTTTTCCTTTTCTGACTATTATTCTTCCTTTGGATGGAAGTCTTCCTATCTTTGTCTCTGTTGCATTAAATCTACTAACAAATGAAACTAATTTTGGATCATCCACTTCCACCAACAGTCTTACACTCCCACCATTTTTTTCACATACTGTTATTTTTTCAGGAATTGTACTATGATACATTCGTGATATGTCTTCTAAAGTAGTTACAATGTAAATTGTATCCGTTGCATTTTCTATCATTTGTGCAATGTCTGCGTAAATGTTTGTTCTTCCCTGGACTATTCTAAATGTTGGAACACTTGATATCTGGTTGGTAGTAATCTCTTTGTTTATTTTTTCAATTATTGCTTCTCCTGATTTTTTTATTCGATTTACCTCGTCTTCTTTTTTCCTAAGGGCTAGCTTTAATGCTTCTTGTGGGTCAGATGCAATGCAAAGCTTTGGACTAGACAAAGTAGTTGATACAATATTTCTACTAACTAGTTTGTCTACAGTTCGGTACATTCTGGCTCTATCTACGTCTAATTCTTTTGCCAGCGCACTTGCAGTAATTGGACCAGACCGTAGCAAATTTAGGTAAATCTTAGCTTCAAGATCATCCAGATCAAGAATATCGGCAAGTTCGGAGGCCAACCAGTTAATCTGTTCCTGAAAAGACATCAATTAAACTCGTTTACCTCCATATTTCCTTTCCCTGACCTTGGATTACATAATCGCTTTTAGTAGTTTCGAATAAATTCTCAGAAACATCATAAGATATTACCTCCATACTTCCCATATTTTCTATAGTTTAATCAAAAAGTTAAAGTTCTGTTTGTAACAAATGTTAGTTACATAATGACTCGTGGCTATTTCATCACATTATGTTAAATGCAATTACTGCTACTACTATCATTGCCACAACGTGCTTTGTGCCTGCAACATAGGATCCTGAGCCTATTTTCCCTGCCGCTAGACCGCCAAATATTGCCTCGATAATTGCCATATTAAACAAGGCAGATTCTAACTGCGAAATGTCCATTGATGCAAGAGAACCAAACAATCCGTCTGCAGCTTTTGCTCCATCTGCATTGATTAGACCTTCTTGAACCTTCTCAATTTCAGTAAAGAAGCTACTAGTAAGTAGTACTGCAACTGCTAAGAAAACTCCAAAGGAAATGTAAATAGTATATGTGTATGGTTGTAAAGCTGATTTTCTGCTTTTTTCAATATTTTGTAATTCAGATACGTGTTTTTGAATCATCTCGAGATTTTCTGTAACATCTCCTCCTATTTTCATTGCCATTTCTAATAATACCGTAACACGTCTTGATACTCTGGTTCCAGTTCTTGTTGCGAAATTTTCAAATGCTTCTTCAATTGGCATTCCCCAACTAATGTTTGCTTTTAGATTTTTTAATTCTGGTGTTAGAGAACCCAAGTTTCTATCAGCTGCTTGTTCTATTGCTTTGATCAAATGTGCCCCACTTTTGACTGAACTTAAAAGTGCTAGCAAAAATATGGGAAGATTTCTATCAATACTGTCTTTTCTTTGAACTTCTTTTAGTTGTCTAATTGTAAATGGAATTATACCGACCAACAACCCAAAAATTATTCCTACATCTCTGATGGTATTTGATTCAGATAGTTGTGTAAGCTGTAGACTCATGTATATTATAGTAATTGATGCAATTGCTGAAAATATGCCTGTTTT
>JAWVZS010000193.1:0-2428 GCA_033722055.1 Nitrosopumilaceae archaeon | reverse complement strand
TTGTTAGACTGTGCTAATTCTCAAAATCGTACACATGATCGTAAAAATTGCTAGAATTAGGTTTAAACTAAAGCCATATTCTATCAATTTTATGGAAAAAATGGGACTGCTAGTCATAATAGTAGTTGCAATTGTAGGCACAGGTATAGGACTATCATTTTATGGAAATCACATAGTTTTTGAAGATCTTAAAACCGAAACGGGCACTATTAGTTTAGGAAAGGAGCTTAGAATTCCATATGAAATTACAGGTGATTCAGAAATGGGAATTTATGCTGTAGAGATAATAGATTATGGGGATGGTATAGTAGTTGATGCCAAGATCTTAGATCCATTTAATTCGTTAATTGAGTCAGAGCAGATTACTGAACAAAGATTTGAAGAAAAATTTTCAATAACAGACCAAGGAACATATCACCTTGTACTTGAAACAAATACTCAAAAAGACATACAAGTTTTTGGAGTAATTGGACCTGAACCTGATCCAGGAAAAAAGTCAATTGGATTTATCTCATTGTATATTCTAATTGTGGGATTGATTGGGATGTCAGTTGTTGCAATATATGCAATTAAAAATAGAAGAAAAAGATCAGTTTAGATAAGAATCCATTTTTGTAAGACCATCGATTGCCCCATCAAATTGGTCATTTTCTATAATAGTAGCTAGTTTTTCACTATTTGCAGTAAAAATGGATTGTCCATTTTCTTTTTTCTCTAAAACAAACCCATGTTCAATCAAATATGAAAATTTTTGTTGAATTTCTTGTTCAGAAATTGAATATTTCTCTGACAGATACTTTGAATCTTTAGCGCCATCTTCAAGTTCTGCCAGCAGTTCAGATGTGACTGAATCAAACATACAATCAATTACTTTTTCTCGATCAAAAGTCTCAGTCAATATACTACCATCCTTGATTTGAATTAATAACTTTTCTAGTGTTATTTAGATAATCTGTGACTAGAACTTTTTCCATGTTTTCGTTTTGAATGTGATATGTTTTGCCTTTGAGAGTTTTCTCTAATTGTTGAACATATTCAAGTAGTTCAACTTCTTCACTAATCACAATTGTATCAATTTCAATATTGTCTCGAAGGCATTTTTTGGCCTCGATTAGTGTTCTGGAATCAATTTTTTTATCTACCTTCTTGTATCGGTAACAAAGGTAAACCAACCTATTTGGATCAGAATCGAGTTTCATATTTCGTTCTGTTTTGACTTTTGAGAGAATATTTTCATCAGGGGTGTAAAAGTTAGAGTATGGTTTTTCTGAGATAATTTCATTTTTTTGGTATTCATTTTCAACAAAACATGCACTTGGTTGGCCATCAGTAATCATTACAATTCTTTTGTTGTGAGCAGATGTTCGGTTCAAAATTTTTCTTGCCAATCTAAATGCTGCTTGATAATTGGTATAATGCAGAAAGTTATCATTCACATCATAGGTTTTTAGAAAGGGAATATCAAATGGATTAACTTCAGATGCCATTGATGCAAACCCAACTACAAAAATAGAATCTGTTGGAAAGAATTTCTTATTCAATATGTACAAGCTCCATAATGCCTTTTTGGCAGCTTCAATCCTACTCATGTTAGATCCAAGTAGTGTTTTCATAGTAGAGCTCAAATCAATGCAATAAACAATTGCAGTTTTTACATCTTCTAATGTTTCATATTGTTCAAAGTCATCAGGGTTTAGACTTATTGGAAATGAAATAGAGCGTTGATTTTTAGAAATTCGCTTAATAGAATTTAAAAGAGAACTTGAAACACTTAGAAGTCTTAGATCATCACCATGTTCAAACTTTCTAGTTGAATCAATAGTAACATTTCCATTTCCTGTTAGTTTGGTTTCATGTAAACCAAAATCAGAAGAATTTAGATCCTTCATAACATCTTGAAGAATTCGATTACCAATTTCAAAAAAGCCTCTATTTGTCAACCAGTTTTTTTTGTCAGTTAGATATTTTTGTTGAATAAGATATTGGATAATAGAATTAGATCCTCCTTTGGTATTAGTTTCCTGTGTTTTTTGTGAATCCTTGTTCTTTTCATCAGAATTTAATTTATTTTGAATAATAGACTCTAATTCGTCTAGAGAAGGCGTTTTTTCCTTTAGAGATTGATTTGCAACAATCTTGAGTATTTGATTCTGTTGTTCTTTTGAAAGTGATTCTTGTTCTTCGGATTTTCCTTTTTTTTGTTTATTTGTGTAATAATGACACTATCTAACACCCAAAACACTACAATTATGAAACAAACAATTACTACACTACTGATCATAGCATCGCTGGGTAGCTTTGCGCAGATTACAGGTACCTGGCAGGTATCTAAAGAAGATGGCGGTCTGGCCGTAGGGCCGGCTAAGGGAGATTTCTCCTGGTGGTCCAGCGATTCTACTACGGTAAGCAACCGTCCTTGTTTCTACAA
>JAWVZS010000192.1:0-2442 GCA_033722055.1 Nitrosopumilaceae archaeon | reverse complement strand
GCCTCATTGCAGGTTACGTTTATGGTAAAAAATCCAAGTGAAAAAACTTTCACAGTACCTTCAATAACTTATCAATTGTATGGAGATGAAAGATTAATTGGTTCGGGTCAATATTCGACTGAAGATATTGCAATGCCAGGGCGAGCTGCATTCTATCCCGAAGCTGAGATTCCACTAGAAAGTAAATTAGTAATTACAAAAAGCGAAGCCAATGCAGACATATATGAAGACGTTGTAAATAACAGAATTAACAGTTTTAGTGCTCAAGGAACCATAGCAGCAGAAACTGCATGGAGTATTATTGAAAAAGAATTTGATTCCTCAACATAAGAGTGGGCCGAGTGAGATTCGAACTCACGATCACCGCCGTGTCGAGGCGGTATCCTAACCAACTAGACTACCGGCCCAATGAAGTAGTGAGCACGTAAGAGACATTATTAACGTTTAACAAAGAAAGATGAATAAAAAGCAAATTGGAGGAAAATGAATTGAAAGAGGATTTTACAGATGAAGAAAAAAAAGGCCTTTACAAGGCAGTTTATTCCCGAAGAGATGTCAGATCTCACTTTACTTCAAAACCAATTGATGAAAAAATTCTAACGAAAATTCTCAATGCAGCACATCATGCACCTTCTGTTGGTTTCTCGCAACCTTGGAATTTTGTTCTTATAAAGAATCAAGATACTAAAAATAAAATTAAAGAATCATTTGACAAAGAAAGAATCCGTTCTTCCAAACTAGTCGAAGAACCCAAAAAATCAAAATATCTATCTTTCAAGCTTGAGGGAATACTTGATTCTCCAGTAAATATCTGTGTTACATATGATCCATCCAAATTTGGTCCATTTGTAATAGGAAGATCAAGTATTCCTGAGACAGGTATCTACAGTGTATGTTGTGCGGTTCAAAATTTATGGTTAGCAGCAAGAACGGAAGGAGTAGGAGTTGGCTGGGTGAGCATTTTGTCTAATGATACGTTAAGAGAGGTTTTGGATCTTCCAGAACACGTGATTCCTGTAGCGTATCTTTGTTTAGGATATGTAGAAGAGTTTTCAACAAAGCCTGATCTTGAAAAGGCTGGATGGCTTCCAAGACTTGATTTGAAAGATGTGGTATATTTTGAGAAATGGGGAGAAAAAGAAAATTCTGAATGGAATGAAATACAAAATATGATTAAAACAAACTTGACTACGCTTAAATAATTACGTAGTTGTTTTTTTCTGGGCTTGTAGCGCAGAGTCATTATTTGACGCGAAATATGGATAGCGCAGTAGCCTCCTAAGTTACAGGTCGAGGGATCGAAGCCCTCCAAGCCCGTTAAAATAATTTTACCGGGATTTAAATAGAAAAAGAAACGGGTAGGAAATAATGAAAATTGTAGTTATTTCAGGAAGTCCAAGAAAAGATGGGTTAACCCAGGTAATCATGAAGCACGTATTTGAATATGCAAAAACAAAGAGTTCCGATACTGAACTAATCAATTTGTCAGAAGGCAATATAGAATGCTATAGAGGGTATGATGAGGATTATAATGATACTACTAAAAAAGCTGCATTAGATTTGATGGATGCAGATATTTGGTTAATTGGTACTCCAATTTATAATTCGTTTTTTAGTGCAGCACTGAAGAACTTGTTTGAGTATGTAAATTATAAAAAAACTGAAGGAAAAGTAGCAGGAATGGCAATCTTAGCTTCTGGAAATATTGGATTTACAAATGTACAGACACTATTAACGCAATTACTTTCATATTTTAGAGTCATAGCAAATCCAAAAGCAGTTTTTCTAACGACAGAATCAATTTCAGATGGAGTAATCAAGGATGATGCAAAGGTAAGACTAGAAAAAATGGTTGATGAGACTTTGGAATTAGCATCTAAAGTGATAAAATAAGCATGGATCCTACAGAATTATGTTCATGTAAATGTCATTATGGTGGTGCAGTTAGCTGTCCAGGTTGTAAAGATAACCACGGAATTGCTTGTTGCCATTGTAATGATTAAATTATTTTTTTGTTTTTCTTGTCTTTCTCTCTGATGCAAGCATTTTGAGATTAGCTAATTCAGTTTTTAGCGATTCGATCTGAACTAAAGTTTGAAGGTTTGCAATCTCTTGGTTTAATCTATCAATTTCATCATCCTTTAGTTTTACAGTTTCTTTGAGTTTGGTTAATTCTTTTGATAGCTCATCTTGTGCTTCTTTAATTTCTGATGTGCTTGCTTGTTTTCCCTCCGAAGTATAGGTTTGTACTGTTTGTGTATTACTCAAGCTTTTTTTTTCAGTAAATTCTTCGTGTGGTTCAGCACCATGCATGTAATCAGTACTTTTCTGTGCTAACCAAAGTACCACTACAAGAAACCAAGATATTGGAACTGCCATCATAAAAACAAAGTCCAGTATTGGTGCAAAGTCTACAAAATAGGGCCATAATGCTGTAAGTAT
>JAWVZS010000191.1:0-2446 GCA_033722055.1 Nitrosopumilaceae archaeon | reverse complement strand
TGGTGTTCCAGAATTACACAGAGACCAAATCAAAAATGCACAACTAGTTTCTTGTCCAGGATGCATGGCAGTAACATCAATGTTAGCTCTTGCACCACTAATTCGTGAAAATCTAATTGATACTGAACACATTGTAGTTGATTCAAAGATTGGCTCATCTGGTGCAGGCTCTGGTTCTGGTACTGCACATGCAATGAGAGCAGGAGTAATCAGACCATACAAACCAGCAAAGCACAGACATACTGGAGAAATAGAACAAGAGCTAAGCGAGATTGCAGGAAAAAAAATTCATGTCTCCATGAGTCCACACGCAGTTGATGTAGTTCGTGGAATATTGTGTACAAATCACACATTCATGAAAGAAAAGCTAGAGGAAAAAGAATTGTGGAAACTATATCGTAGAACTTATGGTGAAGAAAAGTTTGTTAGATTAATTCGTGATAAGAAAGGATTGTATAAATTCCCTGATCCAAAATTCCTAGTTGGTTCTAACTTTTGTGATATTGGATTTGATCTAGATGAAGACAATCATAGATTGATTGCAATCTCTGCATCAGACAATTTAATGAAAGGTGCAGCAGGTTCTGCCATCCAAAACATGAATGTAATGTGTGGATTTGATGAAATGGATGGTCTAAAATACACACCACTAACTCCGGTTTAGAAATGATCACAATCAAGATTGGTGGAAGTGTAGTAGATGAACTACACCCATCTACAATTGCAGACATCAAAAAAGTAGCACAACAAGAAGGAGTAATTCTAGTTCATGGCGGAGGAAAGGAAGTAACCAAAGTTTGCTCACAATTAGGAAAAGAACCCAAGTTTGTTACATCTCCAAGTGGAATCAAAAGTAGATACACAGACAAAGAAACTGCTGAAATTTTTACAATGGTAATGTCTGGCAGAATTAACAAAAGTATTGTTCAGATGCTCCAAAAAAATGGAATAAACGCAATAGGTCTTTCAGGCGTTGATGCCAAAGTAATTCAGGCAGACAGAAAAAAGAAACTCCTCATAGTTAATGAAAAAGGCAGAAAGCAGGCAATAGATGGCGGATACACAGGCAAAATCAGAGATGTAAATGCCACGTTCATCAAATCACTTCTTGACCAGGGATTAACTCCTGTAATTTCTCCGATTGCAATAAGTGAAGAGTCTGAATTTCTAAATGTTGATGGCGACCGTGCTGCAGCATATGTGGCTGGCAAAGTAAAATCAGACAAAGTACTATTCATTACAAACGTAGATGGTTTGCTAATGGATGACAAACTAGTAACCAAACTAACTCTTCAAGAAGCAAAAGACATTCGGCCAAAGATAGGTCCGGGAATGGAAAAAAAGATTCTTGCTTCAACTGAAGCTTTAGACATGGGTGTAAAAGAAGCACTCATTGCAAACGGGCAAAAAGAAAACCCTATATCTTCAGCTATTGCTCATGAAAACTGCACAGTGATAAGCGATGAGTGAAGATCAATTTATGAGAAATCTCTATCAGAGATTTCCAGTTACACTAGAAAGAGGCGAAGGCGCACATGTCTGGGACATTAACGGTAAAGAGTACATTGACTGCATGGGAGGATATGGTGTTGCATTAGTAGGTTACAAAAACAAGCGAGTAAATGATGCAATCAAAAATCAAGTAGATAAAATAATTACAGTTCACAGCTCACTATACAACAAAACAAGAGAAGAGTTTCTAAAAAAAATAATTAGTATTGCACCAAAAGGACTAACACAAATTCATCTAAACAACAGCGGGGCAGAAGCAATTGAAGCTGCAATAAAGTTTGCAAGAAAGTTTACTGGAAAAAAAGAAATGGTTGCAATGCGCGGCTCTTATCACGGAAAAACATTTGGCGCACTATCTTTAACATTTAATCCAAAATACAAAAAAGCATTCAAGCCACTAGTTGAAAAAGTACACTTTGCATCATTTGGAGATATTGAATCAGTTAGAGAAGAAATTACAGACAATGTTGGTTTTGTAATACTAGAACCAATTCAAGGTGAAAGTGGAATCAATGTAGCTCCTGATGGATTTTTACAAGATGTACGAAAGCTTTGCGATGAGAAAGGAATTCTATTAATTTTTGACGAAATTCAAGCTGGTTTAGGAAGAACTGGCCGTTTATGGGCTTGCGAACATTGGGAAACGACTCCAGACATTATGTGTCTTGCAAAAGGAATTGCAGGTGGTGTTCCAATGGGTGCAACTCTGGTAAGACCAGACATATTGGAAGTAATGAACAAGGGTGAGCATTCTTCAACCTTTGGAGGAAATCCACTATCATGTGCTGCAGGAATTGGTGCACTAACTGCACTGACTGATGACGGACTAATTGAGAATGCAGACAAGATGGGAAAAATATTCAGAGATGGCCTAGAGAAACTAAAAGACAAACACAATATCATCAGAGAAGTCAGAGGAAAGGGGCTAATGATC
>JAWVZS010000190.1:0-2451 GCA_033722055.1 Nitrosopumilaceae archaeon | reverse complement strand
GGCGCCATAACATTTGCCAAAAAGTCATGATTTGTTTTCATTTGGGAAACCCAATTAGACATAGTATGATTAAGCACTGAGGGGTTGTCTAACATCATATCATGCCAATGATGTATCAGACTATGTGTTGAAATCATTTCCTTCATTAAGTTATTCAACATAGCAGGACGATTCTTCATAATAGAAGAATCAAACATGCCATATCCTCTATCAACTAGTTTTAGATATGTTTCAGGTGATACACATGCAGGAGTGCTATCAAATTTTTGAAGCAATATCAAACCATTATTACAAGTCAATTCATCAATGTCAGATACTATCTTCCATTGATGTCTTGGAGAAACAGATTCAGCAAATGAATCAGAAAACAACATAGGAGTAATTGATATAACTAAAATTAAGCTAAGAAAAATAGCTAGAAATTTTTTCAACTATGAAGTTTTGCTTTATCCATTATAAAAAATATTTGAGTATACTAAGATACAGATCGACGTACATGTTTTCCATATCCTAGTTTCCCAACTACTTGAAAATCTTGAGATATTATTTGGCCACGAACAATAGTTCGTATAGGCCAACCCCGTAATTTCATTCCTTCATAAACAAGATAGTCAGAAAATCCACCAAAAAGTTCAGATGATACTTTCATTTCCTTTTTTAAATCAATCATAGTAATATCAGCGTCTGAACCTTTTTCTAATGAACCTTTTTTGGGATACATTCCAAAAATTTTGGCAGCATTTAGGCTTGTAATGTTAGCTAAATGCTCTAAGGTAATTCTTTCTTGGTTAATTCCATAGTGTAACAGTATGGGAAGAACTGTACCTATTCCAGGAAATCCTGCAAGAGATTCCCAAACATCATCGCCTACTTTGAGTTTTAGTTGGTTTGCAACATGATCAGTTCCAACAGTGTCTATTTGCTTTGTTTGTAATGCATTCCAGATTGCAAGATTGTCTTTTTCGGTTCGAATTGGGGGCATTACTTTTGCAAGATAGCCTTGTTGTTTCTCATAAGATAGTGTAAGATAGTGAGGACATGTCTCAACAAAGATTTTTGTTCCATTTTTTCTTTCCTGTTGAATTTGTTCCATTGCTGTTTTAGAGCCAATATGTACAAAGTAAATTGTACAATTGTATTTTCTACCATATTCTGATACTTTGTGAATTGCTTTTGCCTCAAATTCTGGTGAACGGCTATTAGACCATGCAGATAAACCATCTTGATTTTTTTCTCGTGCCGTTTTTATTCCACATGCACAAGACTCATAGTCTTCAGCATGAACTAAAACAGGACATTTCAGTGATGCAGCCTTTTTGACAGTTTCTTCAACAATGCTATCGTTTACATCTACTGTTGCAGCTTGTAATTGGGACGTAAACGGAGGAATATCCATGTAAACATGTCCTACATCACCTCCAAGATTCATGTAAATTTTAAATGAAGTAATTCCATTTTTTACACAATAATCCATTTCAGAAATCTGCTTTGTATTAAAGACTGAAGCATGAATTGCATAATCAATGTAATGATTAGTAGATGCAGCATCAAGCTGTTCATCAAGGGACTGAGTAAATGGTTTTCCTAGTCTAAGCATTCGCATCATTGTAGTTATTCCTCCAATTGCAGCAGCATGAGATTCCGTTCTTGCTGCTTGATCTATTGGCGAATATACCCCATAGTGAACATGGGTATCAATAGGACCTGGAAGTGATATTAAACCAGTTCCATTAATTTTCTGATCACATGATGGAATGTCATTTGTAAACCCAACAATTTTTTCATCATCAATTACAATATTTTTTTGAATAATACCTTGAGGTAAAACTACATGCGAGTCTACGATAACAGAATCAAAAGTCATCAATAAATTGTCTTTTCAGACTTTATTATGCGTTATAGAAAATGAATAAAAACCTAAACTAGAGTTTGTTTTTGAGGGCCGGTGGTTTAGTGGTATAATGCTGCGTTCGCAACGCAGATGTCAGGGGTTCAATTCCCCTCCGGTCCATTTTTGATCAAATGTCATAACAATCAAAAATATTATCAAATATTTTAGGAACAAAAATTAAATAACAAGAAAAAGCCTTTTTTAACATGAGTTATGCACATCCTGAAGTTTTAGTAGATACGGATTGGGTAGCACAGAATCCTCCAAACGAAAAAAGAAAGATAGTTGAAGTAGATTATGATCCTGAAAATGGATATAGGAAGGGTCATATTCCGGGTGCAAGTTTAATTTGGTGGAAGAGAGATATCAACGATCCAGTAACTAGGGACATAATTAACAAAAAACAATTTGAAGAGTTGATGTCAAAAAATGGAATTACTCCAGATAGTGAAGTAATTCTTTATGGTGATTTTAACAATTGGTTTGCAGCATTTGTGTTTTGGGTTTTCAAGTATTATGGTCACAAAGATATCAAGATCATGAATGGTGGAAGAAAAAAG
>JAWVZS010000189.1:0-2458 GCA_033722055.1 Nitrosopumilaceae archaeon | reverse complement strand
AGCCATGAAGATTGAATGTGTGGGATTAATCCATCATATACTAGTCTGGAAATTGCAATCATTTTCAAAAGTTGTATTCCGCCTGTTCCAACTTCGACTATCTTTTCTTGTTGCATCAAAGTATTGTTTGGCTCAAAGTTCCAAGGAATAAAAGCCATGAAACCATTTGTTTTTTCTTGCAAGTTTGCAATTTTGTACAAGTGATCAACGATATCCTGATTGGATTCT
The DNA here is from genome assembly GCA_033722055.1 of Nitrosopumilaceae archaeon. Lineage (GTDB taxonomy): Archaea > Thermoproteota > Nitrososphaeria > Nitrososphaerales > Nitrosopumilaceae > CAYWRD01. The sequence goes on along the minus strand of JAWVZS010000189.1, from coordinate 2,230 downwards.
ACATGTCCATACATCATAGTAGCTGATGCAGGCAAACCAATATTGTGTGCTTCTTCCATTATTCGAATCCAATCATCACTTGAAATTTTCTTTGGACTGATAATGTCTTTTACAGTATCAACTAAAATCTCAGCACCGGCACCTGGAATGGATTGAAGGCCAGCTTCTTTTAATCTAGACAATACTTCTTTTGTAGATGTTTTTTCTACACGTGCAATCATATCTATTTCTGATGTAGATAACCCATGTACACCGACTTTGGGGAATTTATTTCGAATCATTCTAAAGGCATCTTCATAGTATTCGATGTTGAGTTTTGGATTATGACCTCCTTGTATCAAGACTTGGCGAATTTTGAACATGTCCCAAGCTGTTTTAACTCGAGTTTCAATTTCATCAAGTGTTAGTGTGTAAGAGTCATCAGCTCCTGGTGAGCGATAAAAGGCGCAGAATTTACAATCAGTTATGCAAACATTGGTGTAATTTAGAATAATATTATTAACAAAAGATACCTTTTTTCCAAATTGTTTTCGTGCAAGCGTACCTGCTGCAAGCCCAATCAGATGCACATCATCAGATTCCAATAGCTCAAGACATTCAGAAGGGGTTGGCCTCTGACCCTTGAGAGAGTTTTCAAGAATATTTCCAATTTCGCTTACATGAAGTTGTTTTGTAATTTGGCTCAATTAACTTGCCTTCTGTCTTTCCAGATAATATTTAATCCTTGATAGGATTTTTACGAAAAATCCCAAAGAAAATTGAAAAACTTTGCGCTCAAAATTACCAAAACAAAATTCAATCTTTCACGTTATTTTTAAGTAGGGCACAGAAAGGAAATGAATCCATGGTAACTGGTCACCAAATAAGACTAAATCGTATTTTACGAAAAGGAAAGATGCTTTGCATTCCAATGGATCATGGAATATCCAATGGTCCAATTGATGGCTTGGACGATTCTGCAAAAATCATTAACAAATGTGACAGCAGAGGATTAACAAGCATTATTGTAAACAAAGGAATTATCAAATCATTACCAAAACCCCCAAGGGTTGGAATTTTAGTTCACTTTTCAGCTAGCACATCACTTTCATCATCACCAAATAGAAAGATGCTAACAGGAGATGTAGAAGAAGCGTTAAGACTAGGAGCAGACGGTGTATCTCTTCACATTAACATTGGAGGAAAAGAAGAACCAGAAATGTTAGAACAATTAGGAAATATTTCTAATCAATGTCACAAATGGAATATGCCATTATTAGCAATGATGTATCCAAGAGGTGAAAATATCAAAGAACCAAACAATCCAACAACTGTAGCTCACATAGCAAGAGTTGGTGCAGAGTGTGGAGCAGATATTGTAAAAACAGTTTACACAGGAGATATTGATTCATTTTCAAAAATTGTAAAGAGTACTCCAGTACCAGTTGTTGTAGCAGGTGGACCAAGAGCTAAAACTGATTTAGATATTTTAAAGATGACAGAAGATGCAATGACAGCAGGTGCAAAAGGAGTAACATATGGACGTAATGTATTTGCACATAAAAATCCCGAAAAGATGGTAGAAGCATTAGCAGATATTATTTTTAAAAAGTATACAGCAGCAGAAGCAGTGAAAAAACTTGAGCAAAAATAAAGAATTAATCATCGCTCCAAAGGGAAAGGGGCCTCAATTAAGCAAGTTTTTGGATCAATTAAAAAATGAAGGGATTAAAACAGTATATCTTGATCCTAAAAAAATAGGCAAGACAAAGCTTACTACAATATATCCATCAAATTCAGCAAAATATGTTGTTTTAGAAAAGGAAGCTGCAAAAAAACCAAAGGGGAAAAAAGTTGGACGAAAGTTCAAAGTACTCTCAAACACAGACATTGAAAACATACTCAACATAGCCAAAAAAGGATTAGATTTTGTAATTGTTGAAGTAAAAGACTGGAAGATAATTCCACTAGAAAATATTATTGCAAAATTGCACAAAATAAACACCAAGATTTTTGCACTTGCCAGAACGCCAGAAGAAGTTCGAAAAATGTTTTCCATTCTAGAAGTGGGAGTAGACGGAGTTATCTTTAGTACATCATCAATTAACGAAGTAAAAGAAGCTCTAGTGTATTTGGGAACAGGAAGTTTTGAGCTCAAAAAAGCAAAGATAATTGATATCAAAGAAGTCGGAGATGGTGAAAGAGTATGTGTTGATACTGCATCTATGTTACATAAAGGAGAAGGAATGTT
>JAWVZS010000188.1:0-2490 GCA_033722055.1 Nitrosopumilaceae archaeon | reverse complement strand
TGTTTATTCCATCATTTTCAGTGGAAAGATCACAAGAGATTGCATGTGTTTTAAAGAGTGCAAACTTCAAACACAGAATCATAATGGACGGCATGGCACTAAAGGTAAATGAGATAATATTTCGGTATCCTGAATATCTAAGAGATCCCAAAGTTTTTTCAGACGCTATCAATGAAGCAGTATCAATTAGACAACACAATGAAAGAAAAAAAGCATTAGAAGAGCCATGTGTAGTAATATCACCAGCAGGAATGTTAGTGGGTGGAAATGCAGTATACTATTTACAGCATTTAGCATTTGATCCCAAAAATGGAATAGCTTTGGTTTCATACCAAGGAGAAGGAACTCCAGGAAGGAAACTTTTGGAGACAGGAAAAGTATCGACGCGTGGAAAAGAGATGAATGTTACTGCTGAAGTAAAACAATTTGAATTTTCAGGACATTCAGACAGAAAAGAGCTGTTTGATATGTTAAAAACAATCAAAGGAAATCCGAAGGTTTTGACAGTTCATGGTGATGAAGAGTCTTGCAGTACTTTTGCCAGAGAAATCCATGAACAGTTTGGATTTGAGGCAATAGCTCCTAAAGTAAATGAGACCATATCTGTATGAGTTCAATTAACTTTGAGCATACAATTAACAGCGGTCAAGTATTTTTGTGGAAGAAAATTGGCGATAACTGGTATGGAATTGACGGTCAAAGAATAATCAAAATAACACCAAATGGAATCATCGCAACATCAAACAAGACACAAGTTGATTTTTTTAGAAAAAAAGACAAGATTAAAAAAATAATAGCTGAAATTTCACACGATCAAACTGTAAGTAATGCTGTAAAAAAATATCCAGGGCTTCGAATCACAAGGCAAGACCCATTTCAATGTTTGATATCATTTATTGTATCATCTAATTCAAACATACAAAAAATCAAGTACAATTTAGAAAACATTTGTCATAAATTCGGTGACAAAACAATATTTGATGAAAGGGAATTTTTCTTGTTTCCTACTCCCGAAAAACTTGCATCAGCTAAAATAAAAGACATAATGTTGTGCGGTACTGGATATCGTTCTAAATTTATCTTGGAGGCATCTAAAAAAATATCATCTGGACAAATCAATCTAGAGCAAGCCAAAAAGAACGACTACCACACAGCAAAAGACATTATCAGAACTATACCAGGCATTGGAAACAAAGTAGCTGATTGTATTTTGCTTTTTTCATTAGAAAAACTAGATGCATTTCCACTAGACAGATGGATGATCAGAATACTTGAAAAGTACTATCCGGAAAAATTCAAAATACATACCAAAACAATTACTGAAAAACAACATGAATCATTGCATACAAAGTTAGTAGATTACTTTGGGAACAATGCAGGTTATGCACAACAATTTTTGTTTAAGATGCAAAGAGACGTTTACGAAAAAAAGTGGTAGTAAACCCTTAAAATGGTAATTATTTGCCATGTTTTTGGGCCCATAGCTCAGCATGGATAGAGTGTTGGACTTCTAATCCAATGGTCAAGGGATCGAAGCCCTTTGGGCCCGCTTACAAAATTATTTATTTTCAAAAACATTGAATGATTTTATTGAGTGATATTGAGTTTAGTCTTAATTCAAAAGAAATTCAGCCAAATTCTGAGATAAGAGGTACAATCAAAGTAAATTATCCTGGAAGATATGACGGCGTAGTAATCAATACACAGATTTTAGATTCAAATGAACATATCATTTACAAATCATACAATGGAAAAAATATCTCTCAAAATGTTGCAAGACTCTTTATCAACAAAGACGCAATGCCAGAAAACAAGGCTGAATTTACTGCAGTAATTGACTTTACACCAAAAAAAGAACACGAAGTAAAGTTTCGAGCATCAATCATAGAGCAACACAAAGAGATAGAAAGTAAGATAATTTTTGCAAAATATGCTTAGAATCTTGCTTTTGTAACTACTATTTTGCCAGTCATCCAAGGATGTGGTGAACAGTGATATTCAATTTCTGTTGGTTCGGTAAAAATGAACTCATACTTATCGCCTGGTTTTAGAACTCCTTCTGAACCAAATGGTCCGCTGTAAGAGTCTTCAGTCCTATGGTCTGGAGTTACTGTATGAGGGGTATCATCTACATTTTCCCATATTACGTGATTATCAATTCCGAGCTGTAAGTTTAGAAGTTTTGGAACAAAGTTGTCTTGTTGTTCAGGGCTGGCAGAGCCTTGAATCATTTTAACAATAGTTTCTGAAGTTGGATGTAAGACATGCTCATCAACTGATGGTTTTGCCAAAGACTCTGGAAGATAATATCCTTGATAAAATACAATTCCAGCTGCCACTGCAACAATCATCGCCATAGCTCCAATTCCATATGCATGGTTGGATGTTGCAGTTGCACTCACAATTTTAAAAGAAAGGTTGTGTTCTTATAAAGCTTGTTTGGTTTTTAGAACTTTCCAAGATCAGTACCATCAAACTTTGGATTCTGAT
>JAWVZS010000187.1:0-2501 GCA_033722055.1 Nitrosopumilaceae archaeon | reverse complement strand
AGGATACATATCACGTCCTACTCTACCACCGCCTCCAAAGAATCCAATGGTTGCAATACCATGCTGACCACATGAATTAGGACATCCACTGATTTTAATTGAAGATTCACGTAAATCATCATCTTCGTCTAGTTTTAGTTCAATGAACTTTCTTTGAACCTCTTTTGCAAGTCTGTGAGAGTTTGTCAAAGCAAGATTACAAGAGGTAGTTCCCGAACAACCTATTGGTGCAGCCATAGTTAATGAACCAGATTTGGCCAAACCATGTTCTAATAGTTTAGAATACAATCTAGGAAGATCATCATCATGCACATACCTTAAAGCCAAATTTTGTACAAAGCCTATTCTTGCAGTACCTTCTCCTGAAAATTCTTTAATTATATCAGCTAGTGCTTTGAGTTGACTTGCAGTTATATCACCTGCTTCTAATGTAATGAAAGCAGTATTGTAACCGTCTTGTTTTTGTTTGAATGTGTTTGATTTTTTCCATCTAGCAAATCCATCTGGAATGGCGTTGCCAGTTTCCTCAGTAATTTGAATTGGGCGTTTAATTTCAGTTGAAGTGTGATCAACTGGAAGTTGAGTGACAATTGATTGTGTTGCTCTAACTACGTCTCTTTCCTTTAGTACTAAGTTTTGGAATTTTTCCCAACCCATATCATGAACAAGATAACGCAGTCTATTTCGTGCAAGGTTTTTTCTATCCCCCATTCTATCAAAAATCTTTACAACTGCAAGTGCAGTGTAGATTACATTTTCTTCTGGAGTAAAGTCTTCTAATTGATGACCTACATAGGATTTGTTTCCTAGACCGCCACCAACAAATACTTTGAAACCGCGTTGTTTCTCACCGTCAATTTCTTTTACAGTAGGGATTAATCCCACATCAACAATTCGTGCCATTCCGTGTTTTTCACAGCAAGTATAAGTGAATTTGAATTTACGAGGTAGATTTTGATTAAGTGGATTTCTTAAGAAGAACTTTGCAGTAGCTAATGCATACGGTGTAGAATCAAAAGGTTCTTCTGGACATACGCCTGCAAGTGGACTACACATCACATTACGGATAGCATTTCCACATGCCTCACGTGAAGTCAAACCTACTTCAGATAAACCTCTAAAAATTTCTGAAACATCTTCTAAAACAACCCAATGAAGTTGAATGCTTTCTCTTGTTGATACATGGGCACTTCCAATGGAGAATTGCTCACTTAATTGAGATATTTTTTCTAACTGATATGGATAAATTTCTCCTGCAGGAATTTTTATTCTCACCATAGCATAATCGCTAGTCATTCTTGTACCATATGCCCCATGCTGGAGTCTATAACGCCTAAAGAGATCGTCAGGATATTTACCTTGACGGTAAAGCTTTACTGTTTCAGCAAAATTGTTTGCTTCTTCTATTCTTGACCAGTCAATCTTTGACTTCTTAGAGTCTGGTCTTGTTTGCTTTAAATCAGATACCGTCAATATACAAATTTTCATCGAGTTTAGATATAAATTTTTGACAGCGTTCTTGCCAAAAGATTTGAAATTATTACATTATTTGCCAAGGAAGATTAGTGTAACCTAACTTGTAAAATTGCAACATTGTTACTTGAATTTTAACATATGAGAATAGGTACGCATACAGATTTGAAGGATTGTTGTAAATTTTGTTTTAATAGAGCAAATGAACGGAGTGATTTTTGAAAGACTGGTTTTTTAGAATTTGGTTTTATTATCTACTAAATTATTTTTCTTCAGAGATTTGTTTTTTTAATTGTTTGAGTGATACACGCGACATTATTGGTGCAAGTAATGTAGTAATGAATCCTATTGCGACTACTATTGCAAACATGGAGTTATCAATTAGACCTGTCTCCAAACCTACTACTGCAATTACTAGTTCTACCATTCCTCTGCTATTCATCAAATAACCTATGGTTTTGCTTTCTATTGTTGAAAATCCACTAATTTTTGATGCAATGAAACCACCTCCAATTTTTCCACCTATTGCTACTGCCAACAATACAAAAAACATCGGCAAAACATCTACTAGATCCTTGGCATAAAGCTCAGTTCCTATAAATGCAAAGAATATTGGTGAAAAGAATCCAAATGTTATTTTGGATGAAACCTCACTTGCAATCTCAAAGTTTTTCTTACCAATTAGTTTTCGGTAAATTATTAGTCCTGCAAAGAACGTACCGATAATAAAATGAAGTCCTGCTTGTTCAGCTATTAGCGACATGGTTAATGCCACAATAAGCATAATTGCAAACTCGGATTCTCTTGTCTTTAATTTTTCAAATGTAGGAATTATTTTTGTTGGTATGTGGCGCTTGATCTTTCCTAGAATGTAATCAACTAAGAATATACCTCCAAGAAATGCAACAATTTTTCCTGTTGCAAATGTAACTTCAACAGGATCTACAGTATTACTTTCTCCTGCAGACATTTGTAAAATCACTGCAAGTACAACCAAAGCAAGAATCTCGTTAATTACTCCTGCAGTT
>JAWVZS010000186.1:0-2505 GCA_033722055.1 Nitrosopumilaceae archaeon | reverse complement strand
GGATGAAATTCTTTCAGTTGAAAAAATGGAATTTTCTAAGTTGTTACGAATGATCAAAACAGGAAAGATTCAAGATTCAAAGACTATTTGTGCAGCACTATCTTATGCATACAGAAAAAAATTGTATTAATCATTCATTATAGATTGGTTTAACCAAATCAGCTACATCTGCCCATGCAGTTCCAATTCTTTCAAACATATACACCAGATCAAAATAATTTATTGGGATTTGATCCTGATTATCTAAGCTCATTTTTAACTTTGAAAGTTTTTTTTGATATAATCTGTACAGGTTGATTGCTTCAATGGCTAGTCTTCTGTCATGTGTAATAAAAGCATCAATTGATTTTTCAGCAAATTCTTCTATATTTTTAACAGTATCATGAATTTTCTTTAATTGTTCTTTTGAGATATCAGTATCAGAAATTGAATCAGCTAATTCAACAATTACATCTCCAGCATTTTCTAAGAGGTTGGCAGCAATTCTATAATCAAGTACATCTATATTTTCTAAATTATAGATATTAGACAGTCTAGCATCTACTAATGTACTTCGAATTAAACGAACCAAAAGAAAGTATTGCCTATTAACTTCTACATCTCTGTTTGATAATGTTTGAAGATTGGTTTTGTCCTCAGAAATTAATCCATCGAGTATATCATCAAACATCCCTAACGCAATTGAACTCATACGTTTGAGAATTTTTGCAGGATTAAGAGTAGTAGAATCTAATAAAAATTGCATGTTAATATGTGAAGAATCTTCTTCAACAATTTCCATTCCTACGAGTCGTCTCATCGAATTGCGGATTTTCTCACGATCAACTGCAGGAATTATTGTTTTAGATTTGATTTGGATAAGATCATAACCTAACAGATAAGCTCCAGTAATATCTGCTACAATGTTTTCATCTTTGGGTAATGGATATGAAATTTCAAGTTCTTTTGTTTGTTTTAATCCCTTATCAGTTGTAATCGAAATACTATTTTGACCAGTTTCCAATTCTACTTGGCTGCTTTTTTCCAATTTGTTTTGATCTACCCATTCTTTTGGTAAGGATACTAGTATACTACTACCGATTTTTTGTAGGCGTCTAACAAATTTAGGCAATTTATACTAATTTAATTAATTTAATCCATATTCTTATATTTTTGCCATATTTTATACTCAGATCAATGGAAGCAGTTGCATTTTGTCCAGCACATATTACTGGTTTTTTCAAAGCTGAATTAGATGAAGAACAAGAATGCAATAATTTGGGATCAATGGGGGCAGGTTTTTCAATTAAAGATGGAGTTACTACAAGAATCAGAGCATCAAAAAGAACAACTGAAAAAAGATACCAGATAATAACAAAAGGATATCAATCTGAAAAAAAAGATATTTCGGAATTTGTTGTAAATGACTTCCTTAAACTAAGAAATTTTGAAGATATTTTTTTGGAGATTACTCATGAAATAACAGTTCCTGTAGGATACGGTTTAGGTTCTAGTAGTGCAGTTGCGTTGTCATTATCTTATGCACTAAATGAAGTTCTTGAAACAAAGCTAAGTAAAGAAGAGATTGGACAAATTGCCCATAAAGCAGAAGTAAGTTGTAAAACTGGTCTAGGAGATGTTTTAGCATCATATTATGGAGGATTTGAAATACGAACCAAACCTGGGGCGCCAGGTATAGGAAAAGTAGAAAATATCAATACAGATGATTTGTCGATTGTAATGATTTGTTTTTCACCAATTTCTACAAATAAATTTCTCAAAGAAAGATTATCACAAATAAACGGTTTAGGAGGAAAGATGGTAACAAAACTACTTGATTCAAAAGATTATAATCATTTTCAGGATATGTCGATTGAATTTGCAAGATATGTTGATGTAATGACTCCAAGAATGGAACAAGCAATCAAAAAGTTATTGGAAAATGGAATTAGTTGTGGAGTAGCGCTTTTTGGTGAAACAGTATTTTCGATGATTCCAAAAGAAAAAGAAAATGTTGTAATAAAAATATTTGAGCAATTTAACGAAGGGATAATTATTAAATCACAACTAGACAAGCTTGGTGCAAGAATTTTACAAAATTAATTGAAAATAAATGAATTTAATTCCAAAATCACATCCAAGAGCAAAGTCTCTTTTGATTCGAGAAAATCTAGTTTCAGGATTTGATAATGGTCTTGTTGCAAAGGAAGGATTACTTGCTCATGGAAGAGGAGAAGCATTTGATTATTTGTTGGGAGAGAAAACTGGACTTGCTGCAAAAAAAGCAATTAGAGCAGCTGCGGCTCAATTAATCTTAGCTCATAAACCTGTTATTTCTATTAATGGTAATGTGGCATCTTTATGTCCTAAAGAAATTGTAAGATTAGCTAAAGCATCAAAAGCCAAAATCGAAGTAAATTTGTTTTATTCCAATGAGGCAAGAAAACGAAGAATTGTTAATACATTAAAAAAATATGGAGCAAAAGAAGTTCTAGGCATAAAAAAATCATCAACAAAAATCCTATC
>JAWVZS010000185.1:0-2518 GCA_033722055.1 Nitrosopumilaceae archaeon | reverse complement strand
TGTGTTACATATTTGACTTCTTCTTTTGTATTTTTGTGCCTAAATTTCAAGTAAAAGTAAAATACTCCAATTTAACCGATCAAATCATTCGAGGGATCGGTCTCCCCCTTGAGGAAACCTCGCCTCAGTTCCCGATCCCTTGATTATTGACTTGATTTTACTTATTGTTATAAATCATTTGCTCACATAGTAAGAATTTGTGAAATTTCATCTAACTTTTCTAATATCTTTTGTTTAGTAGTTGTGGTAATTTTTGTTGGATCAAATATTCCTTCTTTAGTTTTACCTTTTAGATATTCTATGTCAAAAGTACATAAACAACCCTCTTCGCCGGTAACTAATCTTGCATCATCAATTAGCACTGGACTAGTTTGATAAGTTTCAAGCAATAAACTATCTAACTCTTTAAATAATTCTGACTTTCTTTGTGACAGTTTTTGAAAATCAATGCCAGCGTTTTGGTTTATTTCATCATATACTTTTTCACGTAATTCATCGTTTTCATATAGGATTTCAAATAATTGCTGATGATCAAATTCTTTATATCCCATATCTTTTAGTTTGTCTAGAATAAATTGATCGCTTTCGTTAGCTATCTTTTCTTCTTTGTTTTTTGTTAAATCTATAATTTCGCCTAATTCCTTTTGACAGTCTATTACTCTTTGTTCTGGTTTATAATATAATAAAACATGAAATTGTACAGAAAGATGCCCTGATAATAAATAATTCGCTATTTTAATCTCAAATTTTGTGAAAATTCTCCTAATGTCTTCATTATTAGTTATTGTTACATCATGAGTATTCCATTCTTTTAATTTATTATTAATATTTTCAAAATAATTTTGGATTTTTGTTGGATCAAACGTCTTTTGTTTAGTAACTGTGGCATCTCCTAACATTACACTGATTTCTTTCATTTCCGCCATAGATACTATTTTTTTAAAAAATATGTCTTGGATTTGCTCATTTTTTTTGTTAAGTTCTTGAATAAAACTATCTGAAGATCTTGTCCCTAGTCGCACAAAATAGGCTAATTCTAACTCGCCTTAAACTTTACAGTAAACACATTATCTTATATAGAAAAAATAGGTCTTCTAGCCGTGCCTGTAGAAAAAATTAATTGTATTAATTGTAATGCTGAGATTATTCAATATTATCACGATGGGTATAAAGGTAAACGAGGTAAATGTCCTATCTGTGGAGTTGACTTTCCACTAGAATGAGATGTGATTAAAATGAGTAATGATGATAAAAATAATGCTGAGGAACCTATTGCCAAAAGGACCGTTCCTAGTGTCACAGATATGCTTTTGGGAAAAACACGTGGACCATCTGTAGTTGATACTGACACATTAATCAAAGATACCCAAAAACGAGTTTGGGCTGCACTCAAAAAAGGTTATGAATATACTGGTGTAACTGATGATTCTGAACAGTTTTTGAGAAATAATGTTTTTGCAAGAAAAGACTTGGTAATTCTATATGTTGATCTTGTTGGTTCTACTACGATGACATTAGAACTGCCAGAAGATAAACTCGCAATTATTATCAGTTCTTTTTCACAAGAAATGGCTAATTTAATTAAAATTCATAATGGAATGACGCTCAAATTTGTCGGAGATGCAGTGATTGGTTATTTTGTTGCAGATGAGAATTCACTTTTGGCGTGTGATAATGCAGTTAGCTGTGCAAAATCAATGATCACAATTATTGAAAAGGGAATAAACCCTATTCTAAATCAGTATGATTATCCAGATTTGTTAGTAAAAATAGGTCTTGATTTTGGGCAAAGTATTATTGTAAGATACGGAAACAATCCTAAAACCTCGCATGTTGATTTAATGGGTCCTGCAATGAACATAGCTTCTAAAATTCAAGCTTTGGCAAGACCAAATCAAATTTTAATTGGAGAGGATGTTTATCAAAGATTACACCCAGCTACTCAGAAACTGTTTAAAAAAATTGTTTGGAAGAATAATGAATGGAAATATAGATCTAGAACAACTGGTGAAGTGTATCAGGTCTTTGAATACAAAGGTTAAACTGTAAATTTATCTGGGCACTCTACATGTTCATAATGGTGTTCGGTGAATTTTTCTTGTACAACATAAATTACAATTTTATGTAATTCTCTGTCTGATATTGTTCTTTTACATTTGAGACATGTTTTTTCAGCGTTCATAGCGTATTTGCGATCTAAATCAGATCTCTATAAGGATCAGCGATCAGCTTGAATTGAGCTAAAATGATTCAAAATTTACAATTCATTATATCAAATACCCGTAAAGAGAAAGCAAAAATATAGTAAAATAATCAAAAAATCATGGATTCACCAATATCGCACTTAAGAGACCTGTATGGATTAAATCCGAATATTCCTCACATGGCCTTTCAATTTCCACGACTACCTCCTGGAGTTTTACATCCAATGTTTAAAGTATTTGAAAATCCGTTAAAAGATAAATTTGCACAAGATACTCAAACAATGAATTCTCAACTACAAGGATTTCAAAAAATG
>JAWVZS010000184.1:0-2531 GCA_033722055.1 Nitrosopumilaceae archaeon | reverse complement strand
TCTTGGGTAAAATCCAACGAAAATGAAATTCTTGGCATTTTAGAAAATCTTGGTAAAAAAGCAGTAGAAACTGCAGAAGCATTAGAGGTTTTGATTTCTGATTTGAACAATGAAAATCAAGTACAAAAGATTCGGGATTTAGAAAGTGATGGTGATGAATTCACAAGAGATATTTTTGCAGAACTAAACAAAACTTTCATCACTCCTTTAGATAGGGAAGACATGCAGAGAATTGCATCCAAAATAGATGATGTTATTGATTTTATGGATGGAATTGCCGCACGATTATACAGCTACAAAATTTCCACTCCTCCACCATACTCAAAAGAGATGATATCAGAACTTGTAAAGGCAACCAAAGAAGTTCATTACATGACTTCAAAACTTCGACGAATAAAAAACCCCAAAGATATGATAACACATTGCAGAAATACTAGCATAATTGAACACACAGTAGATGATCTTTATCGTGATGCGATTAGAGAATTATTTGAAAGCAATGATGCAATTCACATTATAAAACTAAAGGATATCTATGAAGCAATAGAAACTGCATCTGATAGATGTGTTGATGTTGCTGATGTAATAGAAGATATTGTTTTGAAGTATACTTAGGTAGATTTCATGTTAGAGATAGTAATAGGCGGAATAATTGTAGCACTAATCTTTGATTTTGTTAATGGATTTAACGATTCTGCAAACTCTGTTGCTACTGTAATTGGTACCCGTGTTTTAAAACCCATTCAAGCAGTTTCTTTATCTGCAATTGCAAATTTTGTTGGTCCATTTATTTTTGGAGTTGCTGTTGCAACTACTATAGCTAAAGGAATTGTAAATCCAGATGATATTACAATTTACATGATTATAGGTGGCTTGGCAGGAGCAATAACTTGGAGTACTCTGTGTACATACTTTGGTTTACCAATCTCCAATAGTCATTCGTTGATTGGAGGAGTTATGGGAGCAGGTATTGCTGGTTTAGGTTTTGAAAAATTAGTTTATGGTGGTTTAACAAAAGTCTTTGCAGGAATTGTCGTAGCTCCAATCGGTGGAATTATTTTTGGATTATTACTTACTGGACTAATCATTACTATTTTTGCAAGTAAACGTCCTGCACCAGTTAACAAAACTTTTGGTAAATTACAAATTATTTCCTCTGCTTGGTTTGCTTTAACTCATGGAGCAAATGATGGTCAAAAAACCATGGGAATTATTGTTTTAATATTATTTTCAGCTGGATATTTACCCGAAATTGAAATGCCACTATGGGTTATTTTTGCAGCAGCATCTGCTATGGGTCTAGGAACTTTCTTTGGAGGGTATAAAGTCATTAAAACATTAGGCGTAAAAGTGGCTAGACTTCGACCTTATCAGGGATTTGCCGCTGAAACTGGAGGTGGATTGATGCTAGCTATTTTTGCTTATTTTGGTATCCCTGCAAGTACTACTCATGCGATTACTGGCTCTATTATGGGGTCTGGCGCTGCTAGAAGAAAGAGAGCAGTACGTTGGAAGGTAGGAAAACAAATTGTATATGCATGGATAATTACTATACCAGGAGCTGCGGCTTTTGGTATTGGTTTTACATATTTGATTGGATTATTTGTATAGGTCTTGGTTTTTATTTCACCATAAATCTGTCCAAGTCATTCAATGGATATTCTCTCATTAATTCAAGCGAATCTTTTAACACCAATTGTGTTATTTTTTCTTCTTGGAATTGTTGCTGCACGAATAAAGTCTGATCTTAAAATTCCAGAAGCAATTTCAGAATTCTTACCGATTTATCTTCTTGCCGCAATAGGCCTTCATGGAGGTATAGAAATGCGAACCACTGGTTTGCAAAGTATTTTGGTTCCAATGTTTGTCGCGATTGCACTTTCTCTAATCATGACATTATACCACTATCAAATATTGAGAAGGTTAGGTAAATTCAACATATTTGATTCGTATGCATTGGCTTCTACTTATGGTGCAGTTGGAGCCGTAACGTTTTCGGTGGGATTATCATTTCTAAGAAATCAAAATGTTGAATCAGAAGGGTATATAGCTGCTATTCTTGCCGTACTAGAGCCGCTTGCTTTCATTCTGGCAATATTTTTGACTAATATGGCAGTCTCAAAACAAATTCAGGCAAAAAAAGAAACATTTGTCAAAACTGATTCCCTCAAATCAAAATCTGATGAAACCCTTGGATTGGCAACAGAACCAAAGCAAGTTAAACTGTTTACAGTACTTCGAGAATCCATTACTGGCAAAGCAATTGTTGTATTGCTTGGAAGTATATTCATTGGTTATGCTATAGGTGAGAAAGGATTTGAGCCAATAAAACTGGTTTTTGAAGACATGTTCATTGCAGCCATAGTTATCTTTCTTATCGAAATGGGTATTATTGCTGGTCAAAGACTAAACGATATCAAACAAGGCGGCGTATTTTTGATAGGTTTTGCTTTAGCAATGCCTACAATTAACGGCCTGCTCGGTGTGCTGGTAGCAACTTATCTAGGACTCAGTATTGGTGGGGCAGTAAT
>JAWVZS010000183.1:0-2566 GCA_033722055.1 Nitrosopumilaceae archaeon | reverse complement strand
TTTACTAATAGAGGAATTAAACAAAAAGTCTCAAACATACAATCCATTTGATGTAAAAAATATTTTAATGTCTACTGCAACTGACATTCAAAATGATCCATTCTCTCAAGGTGCTGGCCTAACAAATGCATATGATGCAATAAGATATGTAAATAACAATGAGCTTTTCACAGTAACTAATGATGAGTCATATTCTAACATAAGAAAATCATTACTTCCTGTTTTTTCAACATTTAATCATACTGGTGTAGGTCTTGAAAAGTTTGAATTGCCTGCACGACCACTACCAATGAGTAATTGGTTTGGAGGTTATCTTGAACCAAATCAGAGAACAGAAGCAGTTTTCACAATTACTAATCCATCTGATACAGAAATAGAGGTAACTGTTGAACCACAAAAACTTGTAATGTTTCAGCAAAACAAAATGAATGGTACTACTATAGTTCACCAACAAGATCCAATCCTAAACAAGACTGGAGTGTATGCACCAAATTACATAAAACTAGCAGATGTCCAAACCCACGCAAAACTTGCTGACTTTTTTGATGAACGAAAACCAATTTACTCGCAAACGGATTTAATGGTACTAAATCTGAATTTCCCATTTACTGAATTCATGAACCAAACCGCTAAAGTTTATGCCGATGATCTCAAAATATCCTCTCTGTATCTTTATGATTGGATCGATAACAATAACGACACAAAAATCTCAAGCGATGAACTATCATTGATTAATAGAGCTGGCTCTTGGGGAACAGTACAAGAATTAAGAATTTCTGAACCAGAAAAAAAGTTTGAAGGAGAACCAATAGTTGGAGTTTACCCTGTCCCAAAGCGTTACTCATTTTGGTTTGGTGAAACAAAACACAATGCAACATCAATGGACTATACATTATCAGCTAGCTACTACAAAAAACAAAACTGGTCTACAATATGGACTGATGTAAACGAAATTACCATACCACCAAACTCAGATAAAAAAATAAAGGCAACTTTAGTGCCATCTAGTGATTTGCAGACAGGAGTCTATCAAGGATTTTTGAATTTTAAATCAGATAAACATACTGCAAATGTTCCAGTGTCTTTTGTAATTAAACAACCAATCTATGATGTTGATTCTACTGTAATAATTTCTGGTAAAGAAAGCAATAATGTATTGTATGATACAGGTTACATCAAGGGTGCATTTGATATGACTAATCGTTACATGGCAGGTGATTGGAGACAGTTTTATTTTGACATTAATGATGAAAACATAAACACTGCAGCAATTGAAATGTCATGGATTTCTAATAATACGAATCTTTCTGTGTTTGTAATGGATCCAAAGGGTAGAATCATTCAAACTAACATGCCTTCTGGAGTGTTTGGAAAGTTCCTTGGATGGGCATCCCTTGATTGGTTAGGAAATTCGCCATTCAGTCAGGGTGGTGGATTTTATCCAGTAAAAAACAAAGATGATGTATCAACAGTTTTGTATGTGCCCATTAACCAGACTGGTACGTATTCTATTTTAGCACACTCCACACTGTTTGGAGGAAATTCGACTACCGAACCAATATCAATTGCAGCAAAATTTTTGAACATCTCTCATAAACAACTTCCTTCACAGAATGAACTAATTGATCAAGATTCAATTCTAGAATCTGTTCCTTCTCTACAAAACGATACGGATAATTCAGAACAAGAAATCACGAATCAGTCTGAAACTTCTGATATTAAATTGACTAATTCACAAGAATCTAAAACAGATTCTGGATTGTTTGTAGGTATAGGAATAGGAATAGGAATGGGTATTGGCATCGCGATCGGAGTAATCTCTTTGTTATTAATTCGACAAAAGTCACCAAACCCCTAAACAAGGTTTATAAACAATTTCTCGAGTACGAGAGCTTGAATGTCGGAGCAGGGCAGCCAAAAGTCTGGAGGATTGTCTAGACGTGACTTTTTGAAATTGATGGGAGCTGCCGGGACAGGACTTGCCTTTGCACCTTTTGTTCCTTGGGGAAACTTTCTGCCAAATCCAAGCTCTGCATCTTTGGAAAAGGTTCCAGTTGAATTACCTGATGGAACACAGGCAAATGTAAAGACATTTCCTGTAAATCACGCAGAAGTTATCACTTATCCAAAAACAGGAGATAGAGTATTAGATGAAGAAGCATTTCGAAAATGGCAGTTTATCCGATTACCTGAAGAGCTTGGCGGCGAACAACAAGAAGTTTCTTCTTTTAGAGCATACAGTATGGTTTGTTTGCATTTATGGTGTTTATGGAAATATTGGCCTGAAGAGGGACGAAAGAGAGGTGAATGTCCATGTCATGGAAGCATGTATGATGTACAAACTGGCAAAGCGTTTGCAGGACCAGCTTCTCTGCAGGCACCACCATCGGATACTTTGCCCAAATTAGATTTTGAAAAAGATGCTGATGGCTTTTTATGGATTAAACCCCCCAACTGGGGTGTAAATGATAATGGAGTAATAGGATATGGCCGCTTCCTTGCATAACCCTTCAAGACGTACAGGTCCAGTTGCCTTTTTCTATTGGATATGGGATGGATTAGACAG
>JAWVZS010000182.1:0-2567 GCA_033722055.1 Nitrosopumilaceae archaeon | reverse complement strand
TATACAAGCTCCAGTAAGGGTTGCAAAATCAATTATTGTTTTGGGTGAGTAATGTTTTTCGCCGTAAGAAATTGCATCTGCAAGTATCAATCTACCTTCTGCATCAGTGTTTAGTATCTCTGCAGTTTTTCCACTGTATAGTTTTATGATGTCACCTGGTCTATATGATTCTCCACCTGGCATATTTTCAACTGATGGAATAATCCCAATTACATTCATGGGTAACATTAACTCAGAAATCGCTTTCATAATTCCAAAGACATTACACCCTCCGCACTTGTCAAATTTCATCTCATCCATTTTTTCACCAGGTTTCAATGAAATTCCACCAGTATCAAAAGTGACTGCCTTTCCAACAAGAACAATTGGTTTTTCATTTGATTTTCCTTGTTTATGTTCTAAAATGATTAACCTTGGTTCATTTTTACTTCCTTGACCTACAGCAGTTATTCCTCCGAACCCTTTTTTCTTTAGTTCGTTTTTTTGAATAACTTTGCATTTCAATTTATTTTTTGCAGCTAGTTTTTTTGCAATCTCTGCTAGTTTGCTTGGAGGGCATTCATTTGGTGGTAAATTAGCTAAACTTTTTGCATAATTTACCCCATCAGATATCGTTTCAGCAATATGTACCGTTTTAGAGATTTTGGGAGATTTTGGAGTAATTATAGCAAGATTTGGAACCTTGTTTTCTTTTTTTGATTTGAAATCTTCGAATTTGTATAACGATAATTTACAACCTTCAATAATTTGAGATATCGATATTTCTGGTTTTGAAATAGAGCTTGGAGGACATATTACTGTAAATTCATTTAATTTCAATTCTCTTGCTTTTTGAGCAATTTTTCCTGATGCAAATCTGATTGTATCGTTATTCATTTTTTTCTTATTGCCCAGACCTGTGATCAGAAGTCTTTGTGGTTGATTCTTGCCACTTAGTGGAACAACTACTATTTTGCCCAATTTACCATCAATGTCTTTTATTGATTGGTAAATACCATGAGATCCGCTTTTTTCTATTTCTGATAATCCTAAAACTCTATTTTCTCCTTCAAAAACAAACCCACAAAGCATCTCTGTTCTAGTTTTGAATGGTTCAGAATGAACAGATCTTATTTTCATATATGGTTTGTATTTGAAAGGCGTTATTTAGATTTATGATGCTATAATTTGTTGCATTCTTGTAGAACTTCATTAAGAACAGACGAAAAACTAACCGATGATGCGGTTTCTTTGATCTTTTTTGCTTGTCTGGTTCTTATCTTTTTTACGATTTCTTCATCTAACATTACAGTAATTCTTTCTGCCACTACCCCAAATCACATTATAGGGTATTAAAACCTAAGTGTAATCTTCTATTATGAAATTAAGATGAAAATCCCATCATTGGAATTTACAAAACCCTAAATCTTTTCTATGTTTGAACCAAGATTAATTTTTTTGCTGTTACAAATTAAACTCGCAGACCTTACAAATACTGCTTTACTATTTTTACAGTGTAATTTTGAAGCAGAATTTACTTTGATTTTGTTAGTTTTTTTCTTTGAAAATAATATTGACTTTATCAAAGGAAACAACGCAGCTCGTCCCCCATATGCTGTTTTTTTGTCAATAAACCAAAACATGTCAAGTGCAGTTTCGTCTAGTAATTGTTTTCTGATATTTTCGCCATGTTCTGAATAATGACCTATCATGGTAAGTTTTCCTCTGGCCATAAAACTGACAATTTCAGCAAATTTTACACACAAATAACATTGGTTATCATAAACTACAATTGGAAGACTTAGCTCCTGATTCATATTTTTAATGGTCATCGATCAGATTAAAATTTTGTAGAAGTAGATTTTTATTAAATTTCACGAGGTATGGAACAAGCATGGGGCTTAACTACTATCAAATAAAAAAGAATGTTCTCAAGGCCCGCAAATTGGTAATAAAAGGAACTTCCTCAGCTGGTTCTGGTCATCCTGGAGGTTCTTTTTCTATGGCAGAAATTTTAGGTTGTCTATTTTACAAACATTTGAAATACGATCCCACCAATCCACTTTGGGAAGATCGTGATAGGTTAGTGCTTTCCAAAGGCCATGCAGCTCCTGGTTTATTTTCACACCTGTCTATTGCTGGATTTTTTCCCGATTCAGAAATTGAAACCTTAAGAAAATTTGGAAGTAGACTACAAGGACATCCAGACTTGAAATGTCCCGGTGTAGAATTTTGTGGTGGTTCATTAGGTACAGGACTTTCATATTCTATAGGTATAGCACTTGCTGCCAAACTAGACAAAAAAAACCATCACATATACACAATAATTGGTGATGGAGAGTCCGATGAAGGTCAAATATGGGAAGCCTCAATGGCTGCTGCAAAATTTAAGCTAGATAATCTTACAGTTATTTTAGATAGAAATTTCATTCAACAGGATTCGTATACTGAAAAAATTATGCCATTAGATGAGGAACTAATTGGAGATGATCTTTCAGAGATGTGGAAAGATGCATCCCGTTGGAAAACAGGAGACAAATGGAGATCCTTTGGATGGAATGTGATAGAAATTGATGGACACAGAATAG
>JAWVZS010000181.1:0-2587 GCA_033722055.1 Nitrosopumilaceae archaeon | reverse complement strand
GAGATTTTTCTCCTTTTGATTCTGATGGTTCTATTGTCAGTCCCATCTATCATGAAATATCCGATGATGTTTATAAAAAAATAAAACTAAATTCTAATTTTTTATTAGTTGATCCTCAGGGGTTTTTGCGAAATATTGATTCAAACAACCATGTATTTTTACAACAAAGAGATTTGGATCTTTCAAATGTTGATGCAATCAAAGTAAATACAGATGAGCTTGAATGTCTTGTCAATAAAACTGGAGATGAGGGAATGATTGCTTTGCAAAAAAAAGGTGTAGATAATGTAATACTTACAAATAAAATTAATGTATCACTTTTAGTCAAAGATCGAATATATTCAATTACTTTACCTAACAAAGAAGTTCATGATACTACTGGAGTAGGTGATATATTTTGTTCTGCATTTTGCTGTACGATGCTAAAAGAAAAGGATTTTCTTTGGGCCTTATGTTTTGCTGGTGGGGCTGCCCAAGCAACACTTGATTCTAAAAATGTAGGATTACAAAAAATACCCAAAAGGGGGGCAGTTGAAACTAATGCATCATACTTTTACAATTTGGTAAAATATAGACAAATTTAGTTTAACCTTTTATTGTAGATTTTTTTTGTACATTATGTGCTAATAGGTATCTATGGAGTTGGAATGACGGACTCTTCTGTAAAGGCATTAAAAAAAATACTTGATGATGCTGACATAAAATCTACCCAAATTACTCAAAAATCCAAATCTAAACAATTTGATTGTATCTTGGTATTGGGCGGTGATAGAGGGATTAGAAATTATTTCCATAAAGTAATCGATTCGTCAATTCCTGTATTGGGTATCAGCGAAGCTGAATCTAGCGGATTTCTTGCTCAAATCGATCTAAGGGAATTTTCTTCTTATGTTCGTCGTTTAAAGAAAAAAGATTACAAAATTGAAGAAGTTCCTAGATTGGGTGTAAAAATTGATGGGAAAAATGCTTATCCTGTTTTAAATGATGTAGCAGTTTTTCCTTCACGTAGTGCAATCTTGATGGAACATACATTGAGAGTAAATGGGGAAGAAGTATGGCATGATAATAGTGATGGAATTATTGTTTCAACTCCTATAGGCTCTTCTGCTTATTCTATGTCTGCTGGAGGGCCTGTTATTTTTCAAGAATCTGATGTTTTTGAAATTATTTCTGTAAATTCACTAGATGTTACTCGAAGACCCTTGATTGTATCTAATGACAGTTCTATAGAAATAGATGACATTTCTGCTAGATTGCATTGTGAAGTCGTATTAGATGGAATTGACCGATATAAGGTAAAACAAAAGGTAGAGTGTACTCAATTCTTCCCATCAGCTCAAATAATTCGATTAAAACGAGATTCTACGGCTATTTCTGCATTAGCAAAAAAAGTACATTTGGCCGAGGAGCTTTTGAGTATGCCGCCCAGTTCAAAATTATTGCTTAAAACTTTGGAATACGAAGGTGCAATGACACAAAAAGATCTTGCAAACAAAACATTACTTCCTGATAGAACAGTTCGATTAGCCCTGAGTCATTTATTGGCCAAAGGTTATGTCAAAAAGAAAGTGTCAATTCGCGATGCACGACAAAAAATCTATGAGATCTCAAAGATTGAATGATTCTAAACGGATTCTTTTTTAGCAGCAGCTGAAATAAATGCCTCAAACACTGCCTCTGGAAATCCAGGTCTACTGCTAAATTCGGGATGGAATTGAACTCCTACATAGAATTTATGATTAGGTATTTCTAAAATTTCCATTCTCTTTCCATTATCACTATCTGCTGAAAAAATTAAACCGTTTTTTTCAAATTCTGGAATATAGTCTTTATTTACTTCATATCTGTGTCTGTGACGCTTTGAGATTTTTTTGGATTTGTATATTTTGTGGCTCATTGTATTATCTTTAATCAGAATTTCATTGGCGCCAAGTCTTAGTGAACCTCCCAAATCTTGGATGTTTTTTTGCTCTGGAAGTAAATCGATTATAGGATTTTTTGTATCGGGCTCTATTTCAGTAGAGTCTGCATTTTCTAATTTTAGTACATTCCTTGCAAAAGCAACAGCTGCTAGTTGGAATCCAAAACATATGCCCAAATATGGTATGTTATTTTCTCTTGCAAAATTTGCTGTTTTTATTATTCCCTCTGCACCTCTATTTCCAAACCCGCCTGGAACAAGAATACCATCATATTCTGAAAGTTTACTGTAATCCTCAATAGATTCTGAATCAATCCAATCAATTTTAACAGATTTACCAAGTTTTGCACCTGCATGTTTTAGTGCATGATTGACACTAACATAACTATCTGCAAGTGTCACATATTTACCAACCATTGCAATTTTTACTTGTTGATCTTCATGATTGATCATTGATTCTACTATTGTATTCCAATTATCCCAATTCTCAGCTGCATTAACTAATCCTACCTTTCCAAACTTCCTGAAAATAGAATCAACAATCCCTTGTTCGTATAAAATTTGTGGAACTTGAAATATTGATTTGACATCATGACATGATAAAACTTCATCTACTGTGACATTTGTAAATAATGCAATTTTCTTTTTTGTTTTTTCTTGTAATGG
>JAWVZS010000180.1:0-2679 GCA_033722055.1 Nitrosopumilaceae archaeon | reverse complement strand
ACCTTGTTGATTTTGATGATAACAAAGAAATATCTACTTTTATTGCTAAATTAAAAAAATTCTAGTTTGAAATTTTTTGATATAGTAAGAATTGAAAAATACAAAACCTTGTAACTCCATTATAACACTAAGATATATCCATGGTAACTAAAAATTATAATTAATTATGAATCCTTTATTTCAACTTAGTACTAGATCTTATGAGAAAGAGCTACCGATTGTAACTAAGGCATTATCGGATTTAGAAAAATCATGTGGTGTAAAATCTGGATATACAATTGAAGAACCATTTACCAAGTTTGGCTGGACATTTTTTAATATTCAGATAAGCGAAGAAATGGCAATAATTATAGAAAAATCTGGTATGATGAAGGGTGCCTTGGGTTATAGAATAGGAGAACAAATGACGAATTTTATCGGACATTATTTAGAAACAAAGGGCAGCAATGTTAGAATTAAAAAAATTGATTATGGTTAATCTATGTGGTTGATATACAATTAATACTTTGAATTATATGCTGTTTCATTTATTTTTAATAATGAATATAGATAACAAAATAATTCCTAACATGCTTGTAATTATACTGTAACTAAAGGCAATTTGTGAATCAAATACATCCCACAATACACCAAATGTAATGTTTGCCACAAGAAATGATACACCTACAAAAAGATAGTATACACCAAACGCAGTAGCTCTGAGTTGTTCTGAAACATATCTTGACACTATTGTTCTTTGAGCAGTAATTGTCATTCCATGATACAAACCAAAGATAGCACCCATTACAAATCCAACCATTACAAATTCTGTTTCAAAGTATCCAACTGCAGAAGTCAAAAGAAACAATCCCATACTAATGAGTAATACTTTTTCAGCACCTATCTTGTCTGCTAACACCCCCGACGGAATACCAATCAAAGTATGTGCTACATTGATTACCACATAAACAAGTGGAACAAAATTATTTTCTAGTCCTAATTCTGATGATTCAACCAGAACAAATGAAAAGTTGAATGCACCAATTGAGAAAATTGTAATTATTATCAAAAATATCAAAAATTTCCCATGAAGGACATCCCTAAAGTTTGATAGTATGCTTTGATTTTTTGGAGTAATTCTTCTTTCGCTTACATGACGTGCCAGTATGAACAATGCAATTCCTCCAGGAATTAGCGAAAACCAAAAGATGTCTCTTATCTCAAAATAGTATAGTAAACCAAATGCAATTAGTGGACCAATTATGGCACCTGCCTGATCCATTGTACGATGTAATCCAAACGCCTTGCCAAGTTTAGTAGATTCTATAGAATCCGAAAGCAATGCATCTCTAGGGGATGTTCGTATGCCTTTTCCAATTCTGTCAGTTATTCTTATTCCGACAACATGAGCTGCACTAGCTGCAACTGCAAAAAATGGTTTTACCAGCGTAGATAATCCGTAACCAAGTAAGATAAGCGGTTTTCTTCTTCCTATTCTATCCGAAATTGTTCCAGATACTGTACGCGTTCCATATCCTACTGATTCTCCCATACCTTCTACGATTCCTAGAACTGTCTTTCCTACACCAAGTTCATCAATAATGAATAATGGTAAAATTCCAAAGATCATCTCAGATGACATGTCGGTAAAAAAACTCACAAATCCAAGGTTTCGTACATTCTTCCAGCTATACTTTTTGGGAGAATCCGACATGGTAATCAGAATTATGTTACTAAATATATGATAAATCGTTAATGCAATTCTATTTTATTTTACCAAATTAAACATATGAATTCATAAACCATCTTTATCGGAGTTTAGGAGCTAGTTCTTTTTCAAAGAAATCAATGAATTCTTTTTGGTTTGGACCAACTCCCATCAAAATTACATGGTCAAATCCTGCATCAATATATCTAAAAATTGATTTTAGATGAGTTTCAGGATCTGGTCCACATGGGATATTTTGTTCAATTTCTTCTTTGGTTACAAGTTTTGCAGCTGCCTCAAAGTTTTTGGTACTTGGAAGCTCAGACATGACTTTCCATCCTGATAGTGCCCATGGAATGTATTTGTGTGCTATATTGACTGCGTCGTCTTTGGTTTTTGCCCAACATAATGGTACGATACAATACTTTGGCTCTTTTCTTTCGGCACCTGCGTTTTGCCACTCTTCAATTAACTTTGAATCAGGTTGAGTCATGATTATTCCGTCACCTTTTTTTGCTGCAAGGTATGCTGCCCTCTTTCCTCCTATTGCAATAATGATTCGCGGTAGCTTTTTAGGCAAATCAAACACTCTTGCACGATCTAATGTGAGGTGTTTTCCTTGATAGGAACGTACTCCTCCCTGCCATAATAGGCGAATTATATCAATTGATTCTAGTAACATTTCATGTCGAATTTTTGGCGATGGCCAGTATTTTCCAACAACATGTTCGTTTAGTAATTCTCCTGCACCAAGTCCTAAAGTAAAACGACCATCACTCAGAATTGAAACGGTAGCTGCAGCCTGAGCAATTATTGCAGGATGATATCTAATAAAGGGACAAGTAACTGCTGTTGTGATTTCTATATTGTTGGTGTTTGTAGCAATAGCACCTAAAACACTCCAGACGTTTGGTGAATGACCTTGTGCATCAAGCCAAGGATGGTAGTGATCTGATATTGCAACTAGATCAAAACCAGCTTCTGCCCGTTTT
>JAWVZS010000179.1:0-2681 GCA_033722055.1 Nitrosopumilaceae archaeon | reverse complement strand
GGTAAACCATACTATAGATTTGCTAATTCATTAAAAAAACTAAACATCACATTTGATTCATTACTTCCTGAAGACATTACTGATTATGAGGGCAGTCTAGTACTAACAACAAAAAAAGAAGCTCCAAAAAACTGTAAAAAACCAATTATGTATGAAGATGTTTTTGATAATCACATAACCATAATTCGTGCTATGATGATTCAAAAGCTTAATTTAGATTTTCAAGAAGATGAATTGGTTTTAGGGGTAGATCCTGGACAAAGAATGGGACTTTCTGTGTTATATTCTGGACGTGAAATAGAGAATTCATTACATTCATCTGTAGAAAAATTGGTAATGCATATTGTTACAATTCTTGGAAAATTAGGTGCTAAAAGAAAAATCGTAAAGATTGGAAATGGTAACATGGACATAGCAAAAGAAATTTGCGATATGTTAAATCTAAAATATTGCTCTTCATTTGAACTTGAGTTTGTTGATGAAAAACGGACTAGTCCTAGAATGAAAAACTACAACCAAAGAGGAAAAAGAGACATGCTTGCAGCAAAATTCATCTCGCAAAGAGAGGGTTACAGGCATTTTATATTACCATTATCAATGACGGGTTAAACCAGACTTTAAGCATAAATGACAAAATAGATAGGATATAATTAACCTGAAGAAGTTCTTAGTACATCTTGAGTACTGCAGTTCTCATAACATACGATAATGAAGATGCAATCAATGAAGCTATAGCACTTTGCGATGCAGCAGGTTACAAAGTAATCCACATTATTAAACAGAAATTCTTGAAACGACAAAAATATGGGATAAGCGAAGAAATTATAGAAAGAGTTGAAAACATTGCTAAAAATTTGAGGCCCGATGTTATAATTTATGATGAAGTCTTGAAACCTAGTCAAAATTATAATTTAGCATCCAAACTACATAGAAACATACTTGATAGAGAAACTTTGATTTTGGAGATCTTTGAACGGAGAGCTTCTTCTTCAGAATCAAGATTACAAGTAAAACTAGCACAAATGCGTTATGAAATGGGAAGAGCAAAAGAAAAAGTTCGGCTTGCAAAAATGGGAGAGCAACCTGGATTTATGGGCGTAGGGAAATTCGAAGTTGATGTTTACTATAATGACATTAAGAATAGAATGAATACTGTAAAATCAAAATTAGTTAAAGCTGGAAAACAAAGAGATCTTCATAGACAAGGAAGAAAACGTCTTGGTTTCAAAACTATTTCACTTGCTGGTTACACTTCTGCAGGAAAAACAACTCTGTTTAATAGATTAACTGGAGAAGTAAGAGAAGAAAGTACTGAGTTATTCACTACATTATCTACTACAACAAGAAGAGTCGAAATAGATAATCAACCGTATTTGATTTCAGACACTGTAGGATTCATTAGTAAACTCCCAGCATATATGATAGAGGCATTCAAATCAACACTTGAAGAATTAATTTACACAGATGTAGTTATTGCAGTTATAGATATAAGCGATAAAACGTCGGATCTAAGAAAAAAATACAAAAGTTGTGTTAATACTCTAAGTCAATTAGGAGTAGAAAAAGATAGAATGATTTTTGCCTTAAACAAAGCAGATCTTATTTTTCAGGAAGAATTAAACGAAAAGATCAAATTTTTAGGTCTTGAACAAAGTGGACGATGGATTGCCTTATCTGCCAAAACTGGTGAGAACATATCAGAATTGAAAAAATTAATTAAAAATATAATTAATTCACAAAGCCCCCAACCTCTAACAACAAAATCCCTAAAAGAAGAGTTGAGCAATATTTATGGAAATTGAAGTAGTTAGAATTGGTCAGAGAGTAATAAGAGATGACAGAGTAACAACTCATGTTGCACTAGTATCGAGAGCATTTGGAGCTACTAAAATTTACATGAATGAAATCAATCCAGAGATTAAAGAAACCATACAAAAAATTAACAGTACTTGGGGTGGTAGTTTTGAAATTGAATATAAAGAAAACCTAAAAGAAGTTATTAAAAAAAGAAAATCGGAATCATACAAAATTATTCATTTAACCATGTACGGAGAAAACATCAATAAAATGCAAAATGAACTTCTAAATGAAGAGAAAGTTGTTATCGTGATAGGTGCAGAGAAGGTTCCAAGAGAAATATTCGAATTAGCTGATTATAATATTGCTGTAGGAAATCAACCCCATTCAGAGATTAGTTCGCTTGCAATTGTTTTAGATAGGATTCAGAAAGGACAGCAATTCCAAAAAACTTTTGATAATGCAAAAAGGCGAATAATACCCACAAAGCATGGAAAAAATGTAATTGTGAGTAGAACAAGGGATTAATAACAGACTAAAAAGAGTGATTTCTGTTGGTTGACAAATACGAAGATCCTTTTGTAAAAATAGCTGCCATGATTGGTGGAGATGAATATCTCAAAGTGGCTAGATCCCTCTTGAAAGCCGAAGATGCGACTGATGAAGAAATTGCAAGTTCTACGGGTTTGAGAATCAACATGGTTCGAAAAGTTCTCTATGACTTATTTGGTAAATCACTGATAACCGGCATAAGAGTAAAAGATGAAAGAAAGGGATGGTTCGTTTACAGGATTCGAGCTGAGTGTAGGAAATTTGTACAGTAGATGAGAATGTAACATTTTGGGACCGTTGAGAAACCTGTAATACTTCAATATTTGGTAGAT
>JAWVZS010000178.1:0-2704 GCA_033722055.1 Nitrosopumilaceae archaeon | reverse complement strand
TTTCTTTTACCTGCAGTTCTCTTTGTTGTCTTTCTAGTACTCTTTCTAGTTGACTTTCTAGCTGGCTTTCTTGTAGTTTTTCTAGCAGTCTTTCTTTTTCCTGCAGTTCTCTTTGTTGTCTTTCTAGTACTCTTTTTCTTGGATTTAGTTTTGGTTTTTCGTTTAGGTGCAGTTTTTGATTTGCTACCGACTAGCCTTTGTTTTAGATTTTTTAATTGAACAAGATCAAGCTTTGCTTGTGTAGTTTTACTTTGAAGTGTTAGATCACGTTTTGGAAAATTGTTTCCACTTTTAGAATAGCATTCGTTATGAAATGTATAGCCATTCTCATATTTCATGTCCTGTTTTGTGACGCCTTTTGCACATACGTCACAAATTGTTACATATTCTTCTGCCATGGCCTTCTAATGACATCATTTTTGTAATGTAATTTAAGACTTTTCTGTCCTATGTATTCGTAGAAAATAAGATTAATTTTCCTTTGTTTGTTGGTTTGCTTCGCCTTCTTTTGCTGCTTCTTTTCTATATTCTATCTTTAGCCAAATTGGAGTGATTATTGTAGTTACTGCGACCATGATTACTATAGTGGAATATACGTCTGATGCTAAAACCCCTGCAGATACTCCCACTCCTGCAACAATTAGCCCTACTTCTCCTCTTGAAATCATACCAATTCCTACTCTTAATCCCTGAGCTTTATTTTTCAAGAATAACATTGCAGGTAATCCACAACCAAACAATTTTGTAACTATTGCTATTATGATTATTACGCCGCTTATTGCAAGTATCTCCAAGTTTACCTGCCGTAAATCTACCTGAGCACCGATTATTGCAAAAAACAATGGAGCAAAAATTAATCCAATCTTTCCAATAAAGTTTTCAACTTTTTCAAACACTTTAGTTGTTGATAGTGCCATTCCTACTGCAAATGCTCCTACAATTGGTGATAGTCCTATTGAACCTGCAAGCGCCGCAGCTCCAAAAAACGATGCAGTTACAATCCCTTCTACACTTCCTTTCGCTTTCCACAATCTTGGTGTAACAATTTTTGGAATTACAATTATTGCTACAATTAACATTGCACCAAAGAATCCAAGTACTTGTAGAATTGTAATTGTAACTTCTGTAATTTCTATATCTGCTACTCCTCCATCGCCGGCTGCAATCGATGATACAACAGATAGTACTGCGATAGCTAAAATATCATCAACTACCGCAGCTCCTATGATTAACCTAGCTTCGGGTGTTTTTAATTTACCAAATTCACTCAGAACTTGAATTGAAATTGCAATACTCGTAGCAGTAAGTGCCGTTGCAATAAGCATAGATTGTAATGCATCAAACCCAAACATTTGAAATACTAATAGACCTGCAAAAAATGGAACAACCACTCCTAGAGTTCCTACTGTAAAAGAAGATTTACCGCCTCTTAGAAATTCCCTCGGCGTCATTTCTAATCCTGCCATAAACAAAATTACAATAGCACCGATTTCTCCAAGAACTTTGATTTCATCATTAATTTGTAAAAGCGGTTCCCCATCAGTTCCAATAATGAAAGCACCTAATGCAAAGGGGCCTATTATCATACCAGCGATTAATTCCCCAAGTACGATAGGCAGTTTTAGTCTGAGGAATAACTCTGCCATTAATTTGGCTGCAAATAGGAGAATCCCGACTCCTATTATGGTCTCAATGAAATGTGCTTCCGCTGCCATTTTTTCCTCTAATTAGGCATGTAATTACCCAATATAAGGCGATAATTGGTCGAAAATTATATAAAAATTGTCTAATTATGCAATTTTTATGGCATTGACCCATACTCCTGGCTTTGAAGTAATCTTGCCTATTTCTTGACTCTTGATTTTATGCTTTCGAAAAATTTCTATGATTTTGCTTGCTTGATCTTTTGATCCGATTACACAAAACCCAGTACCCATGTTGAATGTTTTATACATCTCCTCTTGTTTAACCCCCTGCTGTTCTATCAATTCCATAATAGGTGGGGTTTTTGGTAGATTCTCTATTTCATATCCTATTTTCTTTAATCTGAGCAGTTTTGTAAATGAACCTCCTGTAATATGTGCTAATCCATTAATTTTGCATTTTTGAATTATTTCTAAAACGGGCTTGACGTAAATTTCAGTAGGTGTTAATAATGCATTACCTATAGTTCCCACTCCTTTTACTCTATCTTTTACTGAATATTTTT
Organism: Nitrosopumilaceae archaeon; assembly: GCA_033722055.1. Classification (GTDB taxonomy): domain Archaea; phylum Thermoproteota; class Nitrososphaeria; order Nitrososphaerales; family Nitrosopumilaceae; genus CAYWRD01. Next base: position 495 of record JAWVZS010000178.1, on the reverse strand, counting down.
TTAATAATGCCTTTCGTGCAAGTGTGTATCCGTTAGAATGAATACCTGTACTGTTAGCTCCTATGATTACATCTCCTTTTTTTATTTTATTTCCAAGTATGATCTCTTTTTTTGATGCTAGCCCTACTACCATTCCAGCTAAATCAAATGCAAAACTTTTTTCCTCAAATAAATCTGGCATGATTGCTGTCTCTCCACCTACAATTGGAACTGCAGCTTTTTTAGCACCTTTGACTAAACCTGTAACAATCTTTTTAAAAATTGATTCATCATTTTTGTTTGCAGCAATATAGTCTACAAACGAAATTGGTGTTGCTCCGATGCATATTATATCATTAACATTCATTGCAATACAATCAATTCCTACTGTGTCATACTTTTTCATTGCATTTGCAACAAGTACTTTCGTTCCTACTCCATCCGTATGTGTAGCTAATAAATTTCCTCCAGGAATTTCTACAATCCCTGCATAATGCCCAAAACCATGAGCTATTT
>JAWVZS010000177.1:0-2721 GCA_033722055.1 Nitrosopumilaceae archaeon | reverse complement strand
CCACAAGAAATTTTTCCACTCGATACATGGAGAGAAGAAAAACGTGAAAATGATTATGAACCAATAGTTGCTGGAGATAAACCACCTGGTTTTGCAGAAAAGAAAAGACAAGGATTACCAAAATCACTGAATCAAATCATTCCAACGATTGTGGTTGCTACAACTATTGCAGCTATTGTATCTTGGTGGGGAGTTGACTTGTTTGTTTTAGGAACTGTGGTTGCAGGTCTTGGTGTAGGTATTGGGTTTGCACTTAAAGAAACAATGGAGAATTTCTTTGCATACCTTATGATTAGAAAAGACAAAATTTTCATTGAAGGCGACCGTGTTGAAATTGATAACTATAATGGATATATTCACAAAATTACTTCAAGGGTTACCTATGTAAGACATGCCTTAAATGAATCCATGGCTATCTTTCCAACGCGTCAATTAGTAGCTGCTAAGGTAATTAATTTTTCAAAAGAAATCAAATATGTTCCAGCTCTGGTATATGTTGGCGTTTCATATCTTAACAATGCCAAACAAGTAGCTGCAATTCTTACTAAAATTGGAAAACGTGCAATGAGAGAAATTAAAGATGAAAAGGGGAATCACATAGTTGTACAAAATCGTTGTCCATATCTTGATCAAAACAAACCGAGTTGTGGCTGTGATAAGGGTGTAGTTATTGACTTAAATCAACCCAAAGTAAGATTTGTTAAATTTAATGACTCATCTCTTGATTTCAAAGTTTGGGTCTATGTTAGAGATTATACTATGCAATTTAGAGTAGAGTCTGCTATGAATATGATGATTCAAGAAGAGTTTGCCAAGCATGATATTAGAATTCCATGGCCAATTCGTACAATTTATGAGGGAAATGAAAAGAGAGAGGCAGAAGAAATATCTCAAAAAGAAAGCGAGCGACAAGAGACTCTTCGTGAATATGGGATTGGCGATGTGAGACTCGATGAATAGTTTTTGTGATCTAAAATTTATGTAATGCATAATAATCTCTAATTCGAAACCATAAAATCAATACAAACTAAACTGAATTATACGTTGGAGTTTATAGAAAGAAAATATATCAAAAATAATTCTATTGAAAAACGCGATTATCAGGTAAATCTAGCAAATCAGGCAATAGACGAAAACTGTATTGTTGTTTTGCCTACTGGACTTGGAAAAACTGCAGTAGCAGCTCAAGTCATTGCAGAATTTTTATCAAAAGGAGATGGAGGCTCTTTGTTTTTGGCTCCTACTAGAGTTTTAGTAAACCAGCATTATGAATTCCTCAAATCAAATCTAACAATTGACGATGTTTCATTAATTACGGGTGAGGATCCAATTCCAAAAAGAACTAAACTTTGGAATGCAAGTGTCGTATGCGCTACACCAGAAATAACTAAAAATGATTTAGATAGAGGAATCGTTTCTACCAAACAATTCAATTTGGTTGTCTTTGATGAAGTGCATAGAACAGCAGGTGATTATGCTTACTCTGGAATTGCTGAAAGATTTGCAAATACTAGTGCACGTATACTTGGTATGACTGCTACTTTACCAAGTGAACGTGAAAAGGCAACGGAAGTATTAACTAAACTACGTATATCAAAAGTTGCAGAAAGAACTGAAGATAGTCCTGACGTAAAACCCTACATTCAAGAAACCAACACTGAATGGATACAAGTAGAACTTCCTCCAGAAATGAAAACCATTCAAAAACTAGTAAAAGATGCTTTGAATCAACGGTATGATACATTACGAAATAATGGAATAAAGCTTGCCGAACAACAATCCCTTTCTGCATTATTGCGAATTAGGCAGTTTGTTTTAAATCAGAATAGACGCTCTGCAAAACCACTTTTTACTGCAATACGGCTACATTATGCACTAAATATCTTAGAAGCTCATGGAATAACGCCATTTTTAAAATTCTGTGACAGAGCTAAAGCAAAAAAAGGTGCAGGTGTAAAAGAACTCTTTGAGGTAGATCCTAATTTTACAAAAGCAATACAACTTGCAAAAGATGCACAAGCAAAAGGAATCGAGCATTCTAAAATTCCAAAATTAAAAGAAATTTTAGAATCTATTCAAGACAAGGCACTAATTTTTACTAGTTATAGGGACTCAGTTGATGTAATCCACAAGAAATTAACTGAGATGAATATTTCTGCTGGTGTCTTAATTGGAAAGGCAGGTGAGTCTGGTCTTAAACAAAAAAAGCAAATTGAAACTGTACAAAAATTTCGAGATGGTCAGTTTAAGGTATTGATTGCAACACGGGTAGGTGAAGAAGGATTAGATATTGCAGAAGTTAACCATGTTATATTTTATGATAATGTTCCAAGCTCTATTCGATTCGTTCAGAGACGAGGCAGAACAGGTAGAAAAGATACTGGTAAATTGATTGTTCTTATTGCCAAAAATACTATTGATGAAACATACTATTGGATTGGAAAGCGAAAAATGAAATCAGCACAATCTATGGGTGAAAAAATGACTAGGATTTTAGAGAAACAACAAAATGAACCAGAAAAAAAAGGCCTAGACGCTTTCTTGTAAATTATGCAAATCTTTTGATGATGTGGTAGCCAAATTCTGTTTTTACAGGATCTGAAACCTGACCAACTTGTAGCTTAAAGGCTGTTTCTTCAAATGGTTTTACCATCATACCTTTTGTAAAATATCCTAGGTTTCCATCTCTTTTTGCACTCGCATTGTCTATTGATAGTTCTT
>JAWVZS010000176.1:0-2733 GCA_033722055.1 Nitrosopumilaceae archaeon | reverse complement strand
TGCAGCAGCTCATGCAGCACAAAGTGGTCAGTTTTAGCTAAACGTGATGCTTCCAGGGATGCTCAAGTCTGTTTTGGACTCAACTGATATGCTCAAGAACTTTTTGCCAATATTTTCTGCAAATCTAATTGATGGACTAACAGCAAACAAAGAAAAACTTCGAGTAAACATTGAGAACAGCCCCGTTATAGTCACACTGTTGACTCCAAAGATAGGATATCAGAAATCGGCTCAGTTATTCAAAGAGTCTTTGAAATCAGGTAAAACAATTCGTGAATTAGTTGTAGAAAAGAAACTAATGACTAACAAAGAAGTGGATTCATTGTTAGGATAAGTTATGGCAAAAATATACGTAGAAGCCTACGGATGTTCTGCAAGCTTTGCAGATTCGGAAATGATTTCAGGTTTAATCGCAAACGGAGGACACTCACTAACTGATAATGAGCATGATGCGGATCTAAATGTAGTGGTAACATGCTCTGTCAAAGATGCAACTGCAAACAAAATGATTCACAGAATCAAAAGTTTGAATGAAAAGCCCCTAGTCATTGCAGGATGTCTGCCAAAAGCTGAAAAGAAAACAGTAGAAAGGTTTTCACAAAATGCAAGTATGCTTGGTCCAAACTCCCTAGGTCAAACATTACAAGTAATCGATTCCACTCTAAGAGGCTCCAAAACAATAGCTCTTCAAGACTCAGATGTATCCAAAGTAGGACTACCAAAAGTAAGACTGAATCCAACTGTAGGAATAATAGAAATTGCCAGTGGGTGTATGAGTGAATGCACATTCTGTCAGACTAAACTATCAAAAGGTGATCTTACTAGCTACAGAGTTGGTGACATTGTAAGACAAGTAGAACATGAAGTAGATGATGGATGCAAGGAAATATGGTTGACATCAACTGATAATGGTTGTTATGGTTTTGATATTGGAACAGATTTACCCAATCTAATTAACACAGTTTCAGAGATTTCAAAGAAATTCATGATTCGTGTGGGAATGATGAATCCTATGTACATGCCAAGAATCAAAGAAAACTTGGTTAATTCATTTGAAAATTCCAAAGTCTACAAGTTTTTGCACATTCCAGTTCAGAGTGGGTCTGACAAAGTACTACATGACATGAAAAGAGGCCATACCTCACAAACCTACAGAGAAATAGTAAAAGCAATACGCAAAAAATTCAAAGACTTTACAATTTCAACTGACATTATTGTAGGATTTCCTTCAGAGACTAGAGAGGATTTTGAAGAGACTGTAAATCTACTAAAAGAAACAAAGCCTGATGTTGTTAATTTGTCCAGGTATAGCCCAAGGCCAGGAACAGAGGCTGCAGAGTGGATACAGATAGAGACATCTGAAGTAAAGAAAAGAAGTAAGGAGATTTTTGAGCTTACAAACAAAATATCATACGAGAACAATCAGAAATGGCTAGGATGGCAAGGTCAGGTACTATTCAATGAAAAGACAGAAGATGGAATCAAAGGAAGAAACTTTGCATACAAACCGATCTACGTCAAAGATGATGTCGATATCGGCCAAAGCCACACTGTAAAAATTATAGACATTACTAACCATAGTTTAGTAGGCGAGATCGTAAGTTAATTTTTTTAGATCGATGATTTGATTAAAACTACGTAAGAAGGTTTTTTATCCAAACTATGGAATAACTGTTGCAATGAGTGTTTCAGTCAAAGAACCAGTTCTCATAGTAGGCATAGGCGGAACAGGTTCAAGATTGGCAACAGATGCCAAAAAAGCACTCAACTCAGATTGCGTACTCGTATCAACTGATGAGAAAGACTTCAATTCAGAATGCGATTCTATTAAAATTTCAACAGGAAGTATAATCAATCCAACCGTACAACTAATCAGAGGTTCAGCACTTGGTGCAGAATCAGAATTAAAAGCAAAGATTTCACAATATTCTACAGTCATAGTTATGGCTAATCTAGCAGGCAAAACAGGTTCTGCCATTGCTCCTATTGTCACAAAAATAGCAAAAGAAGCAGAGAAAAACCCAATATCATTTGCCATAATGCCTTTCCAATACGAAAAAGACAGAATATTCAACTCTGGAGTTTCGCTAAAGAGAGTAAAAGCAGATTCCAGATGCACCATTGTTCTTGATAATGACTCTTTATTGGAGAGTAACCCAGATTTGAGTACAAAAGATTGCTACAAGATAGGAAACACTGCAATATTGCACATTGTAAACTCACTAAACACTAGCGAGATATCAGAAGACATCAACATTGTATCCACTGGAAGAAGTGGAGATATCGAAGAGTCTCTAAGAGATTCACTAAAAATGCTTTATGAGAATGCACCACCAAATGCAGTAAAGAAATCTATGATTCATGTAGTAGGTGGAGAAAACATTCCTGTGGGAGTTATCAATTCACTAAATAAAATTACAAATGGAATTACTGATGACAATTCTTCAGTAAATATTGATTCAGCACAGTCAGATGAATCCAACATAGTGATGGTATCATCTGTTCAAAGTACGACCAAGTTTGACAAATATGACCCACTTGGCATGATTCCACAATCAGATACTCTCGACTGGTCAGAACCAGACTGTAGTATTGATTGTAAACTAGATTTGTATCAATTAGAATAAAATTATAATTTTTAAAAAAACTATTTCTTAGATTCTTTTTCTGAAGATTTTGATTTAGATTCTTTTGGTTTTTCTTTGGTTTCTGGTTTAGGAGCTTCTTTTGGTT
>JAWVZS010000175.1:0-2741 GCA_033722055.1 Nitrosopumilaceae archaeon | reverse complement strand
TGCAATAGGGATTGGAATTTTTTGTTGCAGTTTGAATTTACTCGTAAATGGTGTAGTATTGTTTTCTACAATCAAATTTGTCCATTTACACATAAATTTCAAAGAAGTGTTTTTGAGCAATACACCAGGCAAGAGTCCTGCTTCTACAAGGATTTGAAATCCATTACACACTCCTAATATCGGAATTCCTGAATCTGCCATTTTTTTAACATCTTTTATCACAGGACTATTAGCTGCAATCACTCCTGCTCGTAATCTATCACCATAAGAAAAACCACCTGGCAAAACTACAGCATCAAGGTTTTTTGGAAGTCCATTTGCATGCCAAAAATATTCCGTATCAAAATGAAATACATCTTTTAAGACATGAAACATATCCCTATCGCAGTTACTGCCTGGAAAAACAATAACGCCTACTTTCACAATTTCTTTTTACGAGAAGAGGTATTTAATTTGAATCTAGACAAGATTTTTAATTGTACCATATCAAAGATCGCCATGGCACAAGTCCGTGACATTATGGAAAAAAACGTAATCACCATTCCACTTGAAAAAACAGCACTAGATGCGGCCAGAATATTAAAAGAAAAAAAAATTAGTTTTCTTGTCATAGTTCAAGAGGATAAACCTCTAGGCATTGTTACTGAACGAGATATTGTAAGAAAGATTGCCGCTGAAGACAAAAATGCATCTTCGACAAAACTTGAAGAAATCATGTCTGTTAATTTCAAATGGGTAGAGCCATCTACAACAGTGGATGCTGCAGTTCAAAAGATGGTAAATAGTAACATTAGACGACTAGTTGTTCTTGAAAATGAAAAGCTGGTAGGAGTAATCACACAAACGGACCTAGCTGGATTTTTACGAAGTAAATTATTGATTAATGGTACCGTTGAGAGTTTAGATAAAAACTAGTTTTCAAAAACATCTACAGATATCACGCTAACTAAAGGATTATAGATTCGCAGATCATCGCAAATTTGCTTTACTTTAGCTGAAGCCGTCTTTTTGTCTTTTTCTTTTATGGTAAATTTTAGCATCTTAGCAGATTTGATTTTAGATACGTTAGAATTTTTATTTTTTAAGACCAAATCATTGAGTATGGTATCTCCCTCAGGATCACTAATACCAGGTTTATTCTCAATAGTTACATGCACGATAAATTCTGACATGTAGTTAGTGAATTAATTTGAGGTTAATCTATCTTTGCAGAAATAATGTGTTTTTATACTTAAAATGAAATAGACTAAAGATATCCATACCATTGGTGGATGTATTGTTGTATAGATATCACCCCATGGATTGGATATCAATTTTGTTGTTCATTAGAATTAAGATTAGATATATGAAACGTCAAATACATTTTATTGAATTAGATTTTTATTTTTTTCAGACCTTCGTCTAAAACAGTATTTACTACATGTGAAAAACTAACAGAACTAGATGAAGACTTTATCATCTTTGCTTGGAGATTCCTTAGTTTTTCAGCTAGTGCAGTATCTAAGACAATTGTTACTCGCAATCCCATAAAGTATGATATGCGTTTTTTCGTATAAAAACGACATCTGAATCTTCCATATCTGGGAAGCTAATTCGGCAGTAAAGTAGATCAAAAGTTAAGGGAATTTATATCAGAATATTTCAAAACAATATAGAATGAGTCGGGCCAGATATTGGAAGCTAACTCCAGATGAAGTAGAAAGTCTCTCCTATAATGAAGACAAATTGTTAAACTGGGATATCAAATGCATTAGAGAACCAGAAGACCAAGCAATTTTCATTGGAATATTTCTGTATAGAAATGGCACCCCATTTGACTATGAAGAAGTAAAGGGAGTATGTTATTATCATAATCATATAGATAGAAACGAATTACCAGAAATAACCAAATTTCTTAAAGAAAGATATGGTGGAGAACAAATGGAAAAGGGAGACAGAATATTTCTTAAAGGTTCTAAACAATTCTTTTCACCAAAAGAAATTGCCGCACTTGCAAAAGAAATGGAGGCAAAATTCAAAACAAAGGCAACAATTACCCTAGAATTTCAAGATATGACTCAAGAAGAGATGAAAGATGGTGGTCTTCCAGATGCAAAATTATTGCCCATTCCCGGCAAATAGATAAGGTAGTTTTACACAATAAAAATAATAAATGTCTGAACTACAAGAACTCAATCAACATTTAGATGAATTACGAAAAAGAATACTTCGAATAGTTCTGATTGTAGGAATAGTTACAGTATTTTTGTTAACATTTCATATCGAACCGGTAGAATACTCTGGAATCACACTATACTATCCAACACCCGAACCGCTAAACAACATAGCAGCACAAATTACATTTCACATGAAACAGAATTTGGTACCAGAAGATGTACAATTAATTCAAACAGCTCCTGGTCAAGCATTCTTTTCTCAGGTGTATATCGCAGCACTTGTAGGAATCGTAGTATCAATGCCAGTAGTTATCAAGGAATTTGTGGGTTTTATCAAACCTGCACTAAAAGAAAACGAAGTCAATGTTAGTCGCAGTATATCGGTTCCTGCACTAGGACTGTTTATTTCTGGTTGTGTGTTTTCTTATTATGCAGTAATTCCGTACATTCTTGATTTTCTATACAGATATGGTGATTCTGCTGGACTAGTTACATTCCTCAATGTAATTGACTTTGTTACGTTTGTTTTGCAATTTTTATTGGCATTTGGTTTGTCATTTCAATTACCATTAGTGATGTATGCAC
>JAWVZS010000174.1:0-2745 GCA_033722055.1 Nitrosopumilaceae archaeon | reverse complement strand
TGTCTAATTGATACTGCTTCATTGATAGCGTCTGAAAAAACTTTGGGATCTCTTAGATATTCAGGATACCGAAATATTATCTCATTTACCTTTAGTGCCATGCCGTCCATTATGATTCTGTGTTTGAAATTTGCACTCTTTAAAACACATGCAATCTCTTGTGATCTTTCCACTGAAAATGATGGAATAAACAATGTTCCCTTTCTGTCCATTACTTCATTTGCAAATTCGATGAGTTGTTTTTCTGATTCTGCTCTCGGAATTTGCTCTGTTTGCGAATAGGTACTTTCTGTAATTAGCATATCAATTTCACCAACATCCAAATCTGCTTCACGAAGCATTCTAGAACCTTTTACTTTGATATCTCCTGTATAGAATAATTTCTTTTTATCTGATTCAACTAGAACTGTACTTCCTCCAAGTACATGTCCTGACTCTCTTAGCTCAAAAGTTGCATTTCCTTTTTTGACTTTTTGTTTGTATTCTATTTCTTTGGCGTTTCGCATCATGTTATTTAATTCAGGTAATCCAAATGGATGAGCATTTTTTTCAATCTTTAGCATGTCTTCAATTAGTAATTGTGAGAGATCAAACGTTGGGGGCGTTGCATAGACTTCAGTATTTCCACTCACATATAGTGCAGGAATGTATCCTGAATGATCTAGATGTGCATGAGTGATTATTGCAGCATCCACGTCTTTTGGTTTTACATGTACAGGATATTGTGGAGGCTCCCTTCTATGTGCAAACATTACGCCATAATCTAGCAAAAGATTTGTTCCATTACAGTTTACAAAAAATCCTGATCGCCCAACTTCATTTGCAGCTCCTAAAATTTTTACATCCAAGGAGTCAACTGGAAAAAATTCTACCTTAAAACCTTCGTGCCAGAAATAATATCAGTGCATCTACTGTGTAATCTTCAAAAGCTTTAATTAGTCTAAACTAAGATCCGGTTTACATGGGAAGAAGCTTTGAAGAATGGTTAAAACAACAAGATCAATCTCTTGTCTCAAAAGTAAGAGCAGGCGATGAAGATAACAAACCACTTCTTAACCAAATTAACTGGATTTGGGTTCAAAATCTGATGAATAAGAAAGCAGATCTAAATCCATCATCAGCAGAATTACTTGACTGGGTAACATCTGGTCAAATTGATGCTATGAGAAAATAAACGTGATACCACGTTATCTTTTTTGTTTTTAATTTTATTTAGTTAGGCCAAGCTTTTCCACGATCTGATTTCATAACAGGGTTATGAATTTCGATTATAGTTTAAATAGGAACTGAGCAAAACTTACTCTGTAATGCCAATCGCAATACTTCCAGACATCGATGAACAGAGATGTATCGGATGTGCACTATGTGTAGAAATCTGTACTTCTCTTGGCCCAGATGTCCTTCGTGTAAAGCCTGTTGAAGGCTGGAAGAGAGGTAAAGCATTTGTCTTTTACCCAGAAAGATGTATCTCTGACGGAGCATGCATCGGAGTTTGTCCAACAAAGTCAATCTTCTGGATGAGACCAATGAATTACACTGCTGGTCAACCAGTACCTCTTCACAAGAACGGTGTATTCGTCAAAGGTTGGGCCGAAGACGCAGGCCTTTAGACAGAATATTTCGTACTCCTTTTTCTTCTTTTTATTATCTAGAGCGTATGCTTTTTGATTCCGTTTGGAATTAATTTTGCGAAATAGTGCAAGAATGGATCCTTTTTGTCATAATAGATTTTTTCAAATTTGTTATTTTCAAAAAATTTCTTCCAAGTTTTTTCATATATTACAAATTTTTCTGGCTCAAACATAATTCGTGACGTCTCATGATGTGCTGCAGGATAGATATCTGATATTTCAATTGGAATTATTCCAAGAAAAGGATTGTATTGAACAACTTGGATTTCTTCAGAATTTTTGAATTTTTTCTGTAACTCATTGTATTTTGGTGACAAAAAACCTGGCTTTGTTTTGGACTCTGAGGTAATTACTAGTGTCTTTTTTTTAGTTTTGAATTTACGTACCATTTCATGATATGATATGATCTCAGGTCTATACTGGTCTATACTGTCATACAAAAAAATGGCTTTTTCTTTGAATCTTGGGGTGCCAGTAGACAGGTATTGGGAATTTTTACAAAAAATCTCGATTGTTTCATATAATTTTGGATGAGCTCTTGCCTTTTTTGTAACGTATTCCCACAATCTGCCTTCATGTATTGCTTGTTTTACTTTGTCAACTTCAAGCTTTATTGCATACAAATTATGCAAGGCAATCTGATTTATTCTGTCTTTAGTGTCTAGTTGGTTGAGTTCCTGTGGAGTATATTTTGTGCATACCTCACAGCAACATGGAAAAACGTCGATATCTGATAGATATCTAGTTCCGTCTTCTGTAATGTATCTATTTTGTTTTGCATAAAGCATGTATGATGCAGAGTCAAACGTATCACATCCCAAAGCTACTGCAAACGGAATTGTTAACGGATGACCTGCACCAAAAAGATGTAATGGTATAGAATGAGGAATTTCTTTTTTTGCTGCAATTATCATTTGAGCTAACAATCTGTATTCGTATGACTCCATAAATTCTACTGGGCTTCCAAGTGCAAGCATCTTAAATCCATAATCGACAAGTTTTCTAGTTGATTGTCTTACAAGTTCAAAATGCTCTCCGCCTTGTATTGGTCCAATCCAGATTTGGCCATTGTCTTTACTTTTCTGTAATGTTTCTTTTGAAACCTTTAGTGTAT
>JAWVZS010000173.1:0-2760 GCA_033722055.1 Nitrosopumilaceae archaeon | reverse complement strand
TCAAAGAGGGAAAGGATACAATAGAATTTGGAATTAATGAATACACAACTAATCTTGAATGGGATAGTAAGAATTCAAATCCTGCAAAGGTAGAGTTAACTTATGCAGATGAGTTACTTTCTGGTGTAGACAATATTGTGTCATTGCAAATAGTTGATAGTAATGGATCACCAATGTTTGCAAGCAGAGACATGGAGTTCAATTTATCAGTCAATGATGAAAAAATTATAGTACCAAACAAAGTAACTATAAAAAGTGGAGAATACAATTCTTTTTTCACCATAAATCCGCAACAATCAGAAAACTCAGAGATTTCAATACTGGCCAGTGATTTTCCTCTATCTAAATTTCAACTTGTCACAACTCAAACAAAACCAACTCTTACAATTTCTACGGTAAATTCAATAGAACCTGGAAAACAATTTGATTTAGTCTTAGATGCTAGAATTGGAAGTGTGCCGCTTAGTGATTTAGAAATAGAATGGAGTGTTGTTGGTGCAGACATAGAAGATCTAATTACTACAACAAACACAGATGGTAAAATCAAACTAACTTTAACACCTAACACTGAAAATATGATTACAATTCACGCAAAAACAGCAAAATATGGTGAAATATCAACAGAAAAACAAGTAACAATCAATACTCTTTCTAATGGGGACGGATTAAATCAAGAATTAACAGATAATGACCAACAAGGTTTAACAAACAATTTGGGATTCATATTGATTCCTGGATTAGCTATAGGTAGTGGAATCTTAATAAAAAAGAAAAATCTGTTGGAGCCACTCTCTGAAAGATTCCCCATAATTGACAAAGTCTTATCTTCAATAGATGAATTAATAGAAAGACTCGAGATTACAGAAAGATTCTCAGATATTAAAGAAAAGATTCCTATAATCAAGGATCGGTAGTTTCTAGTTTTTTTGGTATAAACACACGATAAACTATCAAAATACCTAACAGTTCTAATGATTCTACCAATCCTACAGTATAGAAATGCAATAACCACCCATCAAATATGTCATTTAAGATAGCCATTAATGCAAACATTTTTGGAGAACCACTAACTAACAAATAAAAGAAATTAAAAATTCCACCTATCCAATTATCCACATTAAGACTTTCATTACTTTGGGAAGATTTCATAAAATCTTCTGACATAATCTGTTCCTTGAGGAATGAATATTCTGAATTTCCTTGATTAACAGCAAGAATCATCAAAGATAAAAAGAAAATTATGAAAATAACATATCCATAAACAATAATTCCTTTTTTTCCATATTGGATTTTTAGCATTTGGTTACGAAACATTTCACCAAATCTTCCAAGTTTATTTTTTTTAACTAGGACCAAAAGTAGTAAAGATATGGCCGCAACCATACCAAACGAGCTAAACCAATCATCAGACAAATATGTTGTAAATAATAACCGTACTGGCAAAAGCACCGTAAGAATAACTGCACCCACTATGATGGGTTCTAGTTTTGTTAGAGTCGAATGAGTTTTATTCTTTGTTCGACTCATAAAATCAATTTTATTTGACTAATTATAAAGTTTGAAGTTATGACAAATTTTGTCAGAATTTTTTGTTACAATTTTATGAATTCATACTATGAATAAACGAATTAGTTTCGTTTTGTGAAATGGATTTTAAATTTTCTTTTAATGAATTTAAAACATCATAGTATGAATTACCAAGTAAATCTTGTAAAGCCTGTTTCAAATATTCTGGATGATCATAACAATCATCAAGAGTGGCATCAAAATCCTTTTTCAGTATATGAACTACTTTGTCATATTCTTCAGTACCTAATTCCAGCAATGTGTTTTTTATCGCTAATCCAATAATATTTTTCTTCATAATTTCTGTTTTGTTTTTTGAATCGCACAATTCATGAATTTTTGTTAAAATCTGATTTACATCTATTGGTGTAGAAATAATTGCAGATGGTTTTAGTCTATTCATTTCTATTTTTTTGTTTATTGAAATCTCATCAAATATCATCATAATATTTGCATCAGGATCCATATCTCTTATTTTTTCTAAGGCAAAAATCCCATCATATACAGGCATAGAGACATCCAAAAAAATAATATCTGGATTTAGTTTTTTGTATAAAAATAGAGCATCCTGGCCATTATAACCTAGCCCCACAACATCAATACCATTACTAGTTAACAACTCCTGGAATAATCGTACAGTTTCCTTATCATTATCCACAATTACTGCTCTTATCACTATTTGCCAATTGTCTTTTCAATCTAAAAAGTTTGTACTTGATACACGTTGGGTGTAATTTAACAATACATGTCGGATCTTATGTAACTTTTGAAATATTACAAAATATGGCTGTAATAGAAGAATCTGACAATACACAGACTCAAATAAAAACGGCATTTGAAATGATATTGAAAAGCCTTCAAGAATTTGGTTTAACACAAACAGAGGCTAAAATCTACATGTTTTTAGCTAAGAATGGTACCAAGAAAGCCATTGAGATTTCTAAAATGCAAGGAATCCCAAGAACTGAAACGTATCATTTGTTATCATCTTTGCAAAAAAAAGGGATTGTAACTTCTACTTTGGATCGGCCTACAAAGTTTGAGGGTCTAGAATTTACAAACGCATTATCTACATTAATTTCAAATGAACAAAAAAGAATAGAGCATTTACAAGAAAAAAAGGAGAATCTAATTCAATTATGGAGTATTTTACCTGTAACGAATTCAACCAATACCTCACAAAGTAATAGAATT
>JAWVZS010000172.1:0-2760 GCA_033722055.1 Nitrosopumilaceae archaeon | reverse complement strand
GATTGATCTTCTGAGTTTCCTATTCCAGTGGCATAACGCCAAACAAATGATTCAGTGTAATTCATTTTTGATTTTATTTTTTCAAGTGAAACAATCTCTGAATCTAAATTCGATGTTGCCTGTCCACATTCTTTGCAGAACTTACATTTTTCATCAATGAGCAATGGTTTTGTTTCAGTTAGAGGATATGCAGAACAAGCCAAGGGTCGGTCTTTGTATATTTTACATACATATCCTCCATGAGGCGAACGTTTGTCAGATACTGTATCTAAAAATGGACATGTGTTGCCATTGTCTTCAACTCCCATCAATTGATATGCAAGAATTTTTGTAGGTTTTTGATCAGTGGAATGAGAAACTCCTATTCTAGGTAAAATTTTGATTTTAATTCCTAAATTTGTTGCTAGATTTTCAATTTTTTCTTTTTCATCAGGTAAAATTAAAACTCCAATCTTTCCAAATGAAATACTTGGATAGTATTCGCGTTCTATACAACACTGAGAGCAATCTTCAATGCAATTAAATTTCATGACCCGTTATTTTTTCAAAGACAGTAACATATCTTTGAGTCATTTTTTCAATAATCTCTATGGGAATATCAGGAGGTGTGGGTTCTTTTCCTGATGCTCTTTGGTCTTCAAATTTTTGCTGATAGCCATGCTCAGAAAGCCAGTCTCTCAGGATTTGTTTATCATACGCTTCTTGAGTTTTCCCAATAATATAGGCAGACTTTGGCCACAATCTGCATTCATCAGGCCCAATGGAATCACCTAAGGTAATTTTTCCATCAAGAATGCCAAACTCTAATTTCAGATCAGCTAAAATAAAGCCTGCATCATCTGCAACTTTTGCCATAGTATTGTATATGTCAAGGGATTTTTCTTCTAACCAAGCATATTGTTCTTCTGTAACAAGTTTCATTTCTATTGCTTTTTTCTTGTCAATTGGAATGTCATGTTCGGCTTTTGTTGTTGGATCAAAAATTGGATGCGGAAGCTTTGCTGCAAGAGTAGTTTTTGTACCTTCAGGTAATTGAACTTCATTTTTTTTCCATCTTGAAACCAAACTGCCATAAAAATAACCACGGACAACACACTCTATTGGAAGCATATTCATTTTTTTGACTATGATTTCATTATCAGATTTTCTTTTAACAAAATGATTACTAACAGGTAATTTGTTAAACCAGTATTCTGCAAATTTACACAATACCTTTCCTTTTTGTGGAATTTCTTCTTTGAATTTGACATCGTATGCAGATACCCTATTTGAGAATTGAAATAGTAAATTTCCATCTTCTAAATCATAAATGTCCTTTACTTTACCAGATGCTAAAAACTTCAATTAATCTAGAATGATTTTTGACAGAATTTAACTGCTATTAATTTAGGAGCCCATCATTCCTACCATTTTAGGTAGTTCACGATATGCTTTATTTACAAAGACATCGTTATCGGCACTTACCATTACAAACTCCATAGGATTATCGGGTGGGGGAGAAAGGATGATTTTTTTTCCAGGATCTAAAGTGTTAAGATCAAGTGTGTCACCTGCACCAAAATTAACGCGTAAGTTTGTGAGCGGTTGAGAGCCGGTGTTTTGGATTGTTATCCTACCTGTAGTAAACATACTTTGTTTATCTATGATTGGATCTACAAAAATATCATAGTCTTGAGTAGATACAGACAGTTTCAATACATCCAAGCCAAATATCAAAGCCATTAATCCAATAACTCCTACTCCAACACCTACAAGAATGGTGTATTGCTTCACAAAATAATAATGCGATTCTAATAATTAAGCTCTATTCTACTGTGACTCCATTCCAGAATGCCACATATCCTTTAATCTTCTTTGCAGCATCGTTTGGTTCAGCATAATACCAAGCACAGTTTTCATTTTTCTTGTCATTTACAGTCACAGAGTAATAGTTTGCCATTCCTTTCCAACCACAAAAAGATGTCAAATCAGATTTTTCAAAATATTCTTTTTTGATAGATTCAGGCGGAAAGTAATGGTTTCCTTCCACAACTATTGTATCATCGCTTTCAGCTAAAATAGTATCATTCCAAATTGCTTTCATGTTATTTGTAGTCTAATTACCATATTTAAGGCAAATTTCAAACTATTTTTCCTGTTCAGGAATAACAGACAAAGTATCAGTAGATACTACATGTTTTATTTTACGAATTTTTTTCGTAATAGTATCTTCAATTTCATTAATAGAATTGCCTTGGATTTTGACTAGAATATCATAAAGGCCAAAAGTGCCTTTTGCTTCTTTTACATTATCTATTTTTAAAATTTCATTCATAACATCCATTTCATGTGCCATTTTGCTTTTCACCAATACATAAGCAGTATCCAATTTACTCACCTTTCATTTCTTGTCTGGTCTTAAACTGGGGTTTGATTCCAAGTGAATCATAGTTTCCAGTATAGCAAGTAAAGCACATAGAGTCTTTTGGCATGCCAACTGCATGTGCTAAATTCTCTGAATCATTATATCCTAGAAAGTCTGCTCCAATATCTTTTCGAACCATTTCTGTGAGTTCTTCTTCAGAGAGATCCTCACCGTTAGAAAATGTTGCAAGCTCATCCTGAGATGGAAAATCAATTCCCGCATAGCAAGGATATTTTATTGGAGGGTACGTGATAACCATGCTTATTTTTTTGGCACCTGCGCGTCTTAGTGCTTTAATTATTGCCTTTGAGCTGGTACCTCGAACTAAACTATCATCAATCACTACAACATGTTTG
>JAWVZS010000171.1:0-2762 GCA_033722055.1 Nitrosopumilaceae archaeon | reverse complement strand
ATGCTGGTGTGATTAATGAATATGGTCGAACATTAACTGGCCTAGTGAAATCTAACGTTACTCCAATGTTAAAATCAGAACAAGTAAAGAATGAATTTTTTCTTGTTTCTACTTTGATGAACATGAGAAGAGACTCCACACTTGCGGTGGGAAAATTAGAATATGTTTTATTACAACATCAAAAAGTATCAATTGTGATTTTTCAAAAAAACAAGATTACTTATTATGTGTCAATTGACAAAAAAGAAAAAGACCTGGATAAAATTATTTCAAAAATAAAGAAGCTACTTTAAGCCGGAGTAAATCCGTGATACCCTCCAGTTTGCTGTTCTTTATCAGCAAAATTGGGCTCAAATAATGAAATCAAATAATTGTCTGGATCTTGTATTATTGCATTTTTTCCTGCCTCTCTTTCTATTACATCGCGATAAATTTTGACTCCTTTAGACCGTAATTCGTCAACTGCTGATTGAACATCCCCTACAAGAAATCCTATTGTAATTCCATTCTCTATTGAACTGCCAACATGTTCTGCAGTTAACGATGCAGGATGTAAACTGAGTAATGCACCAGTAGTACCCAAATCTATCCATGATCTTCTTTGTCTTTTAATTGGTAAGCCTATAATATCATGGTAAAATTCTAGTGATTTGTCTAAATCCTTTACAGCCAAAATTACATTTCCAACTTTTCGAATATTCACTATATTACAATCAACATAGGATGTTAAAATCTTTGTCTTTTACTTAAATTGTCCTGAAATTCGATTATTGAGTAACATTGTGTCTATAATGTATATGTGGGCATAGTTTCATTAC
This sequence comes from Nitrosopumilaceae archaeon, assembly GCA_033722055.1. Lineage (GTDB taxonomy): Archaea > Thermoproteota > Nitrososphaeria > Nitrososphaerales > Nitrosopumilaceae > CAYWRD01. Next base: position 1,944 of record JAWVZS010000171.1, on the reverse strand, counting down.
AAAATTTCTCATACGAATATAATTTTAATGAGACAAATTAAGGATTGAATTCAAATATTTTTGAATAAACATTTGAATATCTAATTTAGTTAATGGTATAAAATCTAAAATCACTATTAGTTTAATTGAATGTCTTGCAAGGTTAGAACTTTGTTTTATTGTGAATTATGGTTATTTTAAAACTAAGACTTTATCATAGTTAATTCTATATTTTTAACCAATCATAAGAAATTTGCAATTATTATTGAACTTCTACCATGGTTTCTGTTCTTTCTACACCACTTATTTTTTGTATTATATTGGTAATATCTTTAATTTTACCTAAATCTTCAACATCTACTAGAGCAACAGCGTCAAACTGTCCACTAGTAGGAAAAGAGTCATAAACGGATTTTATCTTGCGCAATCTAGCGGCAATTAATTTTTTAGGTGATTTGACCAATATTATTGCTCTTACCACCCCATATTCACCTCTACTTCGATTAATGTTTCTGTTGTCACAATTTCTTTAATTTTTTTAAAATCAATCACCATGTTGTTGATTTCGTCTATTGAACCTTGTAATAGTGTAGCAATATCTGCTCTACCGGTAACAATCATAATATCTTTTATCGCTTTTCTTTTTTTCTTTAATATTTTTACAGCTGAATCTAACTTTCCTGGTTTTACTGTGATTAGACATAATGCTCTCATGATTCTTAATAGAAATTAAAATGAATAAGTTTTACTTTAATCAAAAGCTTCTTGTGAGCGTGCTTCTTCAAGATAAGCTCTCCTTTCCTCGTTTACTTTTTCTTTGTCTATTGTCAAATCATCATCTACAATCACTATTCCCATGTCTTCATAGGATTCTGATTTAGCTTTTTTCTTTGACTTGGTGTTCTTTCCTTTTGTTGTAGTCTTTTTACTCTTAGTTTTTGTTTGCTTTGTTTTTGGTGTCTTTTTTGAAGATTTTGAGGCTGTTTTTGTCTTTTTCTTTGTTGGCTTTTTTTCTACCATGAATGTCGAAAAACAAGAGTTAGACATGTTATTAAATATTATGCAGATTTATTTTTTGTAAAATTAAATGCCGGGGGCGGGATTTGAACGCGCGACAGCTCGGTCTTCAGCCGAGTGCTCTCCCGGGCTGAGCTACCCCGGCACTCAAAAATTTTGATTGAGATGAGGAATTAAAAGTTGCCTTTTTAGACTTTCCAAACTATATCTTGTCTTCTGTTTCTTTTATTGATTACACGTGCTAACACAAAAAGAAAATCAGACAATCTGTTAAGGTATCTGATACATTCCTTATTGATCGTTTCAGATTCTGATAAAATAACTACTTGGCTTTCTGCACGTCTAACAACAGTTCGGCAAAAATGCAGTTGTGCAGCTATTTTTTCACCTCCAGGCAATATGAAATTTGTCAATGGTTTTAACTCTAATTCATAACTGTCAATTGATTTTTCTAAATGATTTACCATATCACTTGTTACTCTGTTTTTTGCATTTTCGAGGTTTGGATTAGAAAGATCCGCCCCTACAACAAATAGCTCGTTTTGAATCAAAATAAGATCATTGGCAATGTCTTTGTCTATGTTATCAGCTAGAATCATTCCTAAAACTGCGTTGACTTCATCAACACTTCCATATGCCATAATCCTTGGGTTAGCTTTTGAAATTTTGATATTTCCTTGAAGATTTGTTTTTCCAGCATCTCCAGTTTTTGTATAAATTTTCAATATTGTATAAACTGTTTTTTGGCTATTATGTTATTCGAATTGTTTAATACTGGATTCATATTAAAAAAATCGATGTCAGAAAATCATTCATGTCCTTATTGCAATTCAAGTTTTGAAACAAAAGATGCATTATCAAAACACATAGATAGAATACATCATGGTTCCGGACTGCTAGAGGGAGATTCCAGAAAATACTAGCATCTTGATTGAATTTTTTAATTTT
>JAWVZS010000170.1:0-2845 GCA_033722055.1 Nitrosopumilaceae archaeon | reverse complement strand
ATTTCTTAGATTCTTTTTCTGAAGATTTTGATTTAGATTCTTTTGGTTTTTCTTTGGTTTCTGGTTTAGGAGCTTCTTTTGGTTCTGGTTTTGATTCTTGTTTGGTTTCTGGTTTAGGAGCTTCTTTTGGTTCTGGTTTTGATTCTTGTTTGGTTTCTGGTTTAGGAGCTTCTTTTGGTTCTGGTGTTTCTAATTCTTCGACTTTGTCTTCAACTTTTTTTGCAACTTTCTTTTCGTCTTTTGTTGTTTCTTTCTCTGCAGTTACAGATTCTTCTTCATCGTATGGTGTAACTAAAATAAAACCTTCATCAGTTTTTGCCATTCTTACACGAATTTTTCTTGGTGGACTTCGCACACCACGGGCCCAAACAATATGTGCTAAATCTTCATCAATCTTTACTTCTTCAGTTTTCATGTGATGTCTAGCAAATTCCTTAATCATATTGATGGCACGAACTGCTCTATGCTGACTTTGTGAAATCAATACTTTACCTAAGTTAATAGTATAAACTCGTTCTAATTCTTGAGACAACTAACCTACCTCCACATCAGTTGATCTCCAAGCTCTTCGCTTTGGATTTGTTCTAACTCCACGTTTAGTCTTCAAGATAATCCAAGCAGGTACTGGTGATGTCTGCTTTGTTTTTTTAATCAAACGAATCTTTCTTGGAGTTGACTTACGTGCAGCCATATTGCATCAGGCACGAAAAGCTCTTTTTAAATGAATCTCAGATTTTTAGGCGGTCTGAGATTTGTTTGAGCATTCTTGCCGAAGCTCCCCAAACAACTTTGCCTTGATGAATCAATACGTACATGTCTTTTTCACCATTTGTCATAGTATCCTCTCGTAGTGTTTTCAAAAAAGAAACAAATGGAATATGAAGTATCTTTTTGACTTCTGGGTTAGTTGCAAGAAACTTGATTTCATTAATCACTGCAACAAAAGGCAAAATCATAAATCCAGAATTCAAAGTAACTACCGGTTCTAGTTGCCCAATAACTTGGTCTCTATCAATGATTAATCCAATCTCTTCACGAGTTTCACGGATTGCAGTCTCTAAAAGATCCGAGTCATGTTGTTCATATTTTCCACCAGGAAAAGAAATCTCTCTTGCATGAAGTTTCATATTTTCTGGTTTCTCAGTCATAATTAGATGCGGTTTGTCACCATAAATGACAATCAAAACTGCAGCATGTTTGAAATCCGTAGTGTCTAATTTAGGATCAATCTCACTTGATAGAATTGATTTGATATCACCCAAGTCCATACTAAAAAAAATAATTTGTATGATAAGGAGTTTACGTTCAAAGGTTATAACACGGAATACTCGACTAAATTTATGACCATCAGGTATGAAGCAAATCCACCAAAAATTTTACCTGATGTGGATTTAGAAGAATCAATCACTAAATTCATAGATAAAATCAAAATAATTTCCAAAAATTGTGATGCAATTCACCTTACTGAGAATGTACTTGGCTACGAAAGAATATCACCACTTGAGCTAGGCGCTAAAATAAAAAAAGAATTACCTAATCTTCCAATTACTGTAAGTCTCAGAGTAATCAATAGAACCGAAAATGAAATTCAAGAATTTGTCAATAAAGCAATTGAAAACAAATTTTCAGGCATACTGGTATTGATGGGCGACCCATCAAAGACAGAAAAAAAGACTCCTGGACTTGTTCCAAGCAGTGTAGTCAAAAAATTACGAGAACAAAACTATGACTCCAAAATTGACTTGTATCTTTCAATACCAAACAATCCCAATTTCTCAAAAATTACAAAGAAAATAGATGCAAAACCAAAAGGATTCATCACTCAAGTAATACAAAACACAGATCAAGTTCAAAGACTAGCTGACAATCTAAAAGAATTTTCGTTAATTCCTATTGTACTATTTCCGTCTGAAAAGAATCAAAAATCAGCAGACTTTTTGAACCTAGATTTAACAGAATACAGAGACAGTTTTGCTGAATTTCTAGACAAAATAAAATCAATTACAGGCGATGTGTTAATTACATCACCAAGTGACTTTACAGGACTGAAAGAATTTTTAGAAAAAAACTAAGCTACAATACAAAATATTCTGCATCAGGATGATGTACAACAATTGCTGCAGTTGATTGTTCTGGAATAATTTGACCAGCTTCAGTTAGTGTCATGCCAATCTTTTCAGGACCTAATAACTTCCAAACTAATCTGTGCTGAGAAACATCAGGACAACTTGGATATCCCCAACTATACCTTAATCCACCTTTGCCTGAAATTTTCAATTCATCTTTGATCTTTTGGTTTATCCATGCAGCCATTCCTTCTGCAAATTCAACTGCCAATCCGTGCAAATAGTATGCATCAGTGTACTTGTCTTCTTTATTCCATTTTTCTATAATATCAGCTACCTTGTTTCCAACAGTTACTGCCTGAAATGCAACAATATCGTCTTGTCCAAAATAATCAGCAAGACATAGATGTTTTTGTTTTGCAGAGCGAGGAAAGTCAAACTTGAGTGATTCGCCTGCAGGATGATCAACTACTAAGCTATTGTCTTTACCATGACAGTGAAAGTAGCCATAAACTGCCTTTGGCTCAAATAGTTGTTCAGCTTCAATTCTTTTCTTCCATTCTTCAAATAATTTTTCATGTTCTTTTTGTTGTTCTTGTCCTGCCTTACCTCTAAGACCCCAAGACAATTTGAATAAAGAATTCTTGTCAATCATCTCCCAAACTTGTGGCACATCAATCTGAGATGAATCAAGACGTATTGGAATGTTAATTCGTGGCGGTTTTGGCGGAGTAACTGGAGTAATTTGGCTTTTCGGTAGCTCCTTTTCTGAGACGCCT
>JAWVZS010000169.1:0-2852 GCA_033722055.1 Nitrosopumilaceae archaeon | reverse complement strand
GAATCACATTAATTAGAAACTATAACAATACAAAAGAAATGATTCCTGCCTTTGCCAAAATGTTTGACAAATCTAGCCCTCACTTTATTGAAATAAAATCATACATGCATATTGGCAGGTCCATAAACAGATTAGAACACTCCAATATGTTAGACATGGATGAAGTACAAAACTTTAGCAATGAAATAGTAAAACAAAGCGAATCATTTTCAATTATGGATGAAAGTTTTGTTTCAAGAATAGTTGTGTTGCAAAATAAAAAAAGATTTATCGACAGATGGATTCCTGCATATACCAATTAGAAAATTTTTTTAGAGCACTAAATCGATGAGATAATTTATTTTTAATTTCTATTTGAGCAAAAGTTTTTGAATTATTTTTTGGAATAAAAATAGGATCATAACCCCATTGTGTTCCTTTTGGCTTTTTTGAAATAGTTCCTGCAATTACTCCACTAAAACTAATTAGATTATTTTTATCACAAAAGGTAATTGTAGAATGAAACTTTGCATTCCTATTTTCTTTGATTAATTGCAAAATTCCATTATTTCCAATAGTTTTGAAGACATAGGACGAATATGGGCCAGGAAAGCCATTCAAGGAATCAATTTCAAGTGAATCATCTTCAACTATTACTGGTTTTTTTAATTTTTCAAATGCCTGTTTTGCTTTATGCTGAGATATTTTCTTGATAGAGTCAGACTGTATTTCCTGTAAATTTTGTTTTGAGAGCTTTAAGTGAATCCCATAATCTTTGAGAATTTGTTTTGCTTCTTGATACTTGTGCTTGTTTGAAGATACAAAGAATAACTCAGACGACTGTTGCATATCTTCCTCTACTTTCAATTACAGAAACCAAGTGTAAGACTTTGTTGTATGTTGTCTGGCCAACAACACTCTTGTAACCTTTGAGAAAATTGTTCCAAGATGGTTTCATTATTTGTGCATGAGCGCTATTTAGAATTTCTTTGATTAATCTTAAATCTACAGCACAATCTTCTAGTTTTTCTGTTTTTTGAGACAAGCCAAAATCAATTACGTACAATTTGTTTTTAAACAGAATAAAGTTGGAAGTTGTAAGATCTCCGTGCATAACATCGTTTTTGTGCAAAGTTCCAACAATCTTTCCAATCTCTTTACAGCAATCAATTATTTTTTTGTTTGATAAATCATGTACAGGTTTTCCGGGAATTTCTTGCATAATTATAAAAGATTCTTTGGCATTTACAAAGTAAATTAGAGGCGCAGGTACTCCTAAGGATTTTACATGCATAATTGTTTGAGCTTCGCGAAAAGTTCTATGCTTCCTTATTTTTGAATCTAATTCCAAATTACGATATTTTTTTGGTTTTCTAATTTTTTTTATGGCCCTATTTCCTTTCCATAAAATCGAGTAAATGTCTGCTTCTGCGCCTTTTTTGATTAATTTCAATTAATAACAATACAAAATTATTATAATTTAGAGTTAATGGAATAGGAATAACTAGTTGGCTTGATGATAGAGTTTGATTACAGATTCTACTATTTTGTCTGTGTCACAGTCTTTTTCAGTACTTACGCGCAATAAATAATCATCACCTAAATAAAATGAAAACCGTTTAATTTTTTCATGTTCTGCTAGAGTGTATATCGTTTTTCCCAACCATTTTGCCATGGACTTTCTAGATTTCCAATTAAGAATTGATAACGTTTGTAATTCTTTTTCTGCACGTTCAGACAAAGTGCTAGTTAATCCTTCCCGTAGTCCTCCAGCTACTTTATTTGCCCATTCATCAAAAACTGCAGCAAATCTGACTTTGGGATCAATATCTAAGATTTGTGAACAGAATTTTTCATAATCCAAGGATTTTTCTAGAACAGTTTAGTTATTAGACTTTTCATTAAAATTATAACCTAAGAAATTGCTTTCTTAGTATGGAAGAAGGAGAAAAACGAATAAAACAAGAAGACTGTAATGAAGATAATTTAGGTACTGGAATCCTAACACTAACTAACAAAAGACTTGCGTTTGATAAAACTCAATCTAGAATGATGGATTTTAGTAAAAGATTTGGCGATACTCTAATTGATGTGTCATTAGGCGATATTGAAAAAGTTTGGAAAGAAGGTCTGATTATGAAGAAGGTATGTTTTACTGCAAATACCAAAGAAGGAAAAAAAACTTACAAGTTTGGTGTGTTCAATTCTGGTGGTTGGGTAGACTCGATCGAAGATGCAAGAGAAGAATTTCAGTAATTAATAACTACGGAATCTAATCTCCAAGATTGTTGTACAAAAGTATTAGAAAGTTTTGCAGGTTTTTTTACTTGAGATTCTAGCAAACCAGTCCATGCTATTTGTGAGCCACAGTCTCCTGCATAAGAAATTGGAACAACAAAAAACTTGCAATTGTGTCGTTTACAAACATCTTGCAACATTTCAGAAAGTCTTTTGTTAGCAGCTACACCACCAACAATCATTAATTCCTTTTTTCTGGTAAAAGACAAAGCACGTTCTACAGCTTCGGCAATCATTGCAAAAGCAGTTTCTTGTAGTGAATAACATGCATCTTCTTGTCTTTTTTTGGCAGCAGACTTTGTAGCAGAAAGTAACCCAGAAAAAGATACATCATTGCCCTTTACTGAATAAGGAAGTGGAATATAATTTGTTGATTGATTTGATAACTCTTCAATATTTTTTCCACAGGGGGATGCAAATCCAATAGAACGACCAAATTGATCAAGCAATTGGCCAAGTGTAATGTCTAATGTTTCTCCAAAGACTCTCCACTGGTTTGCCAGAAACGCCAAAAGCATAGTATGACCACCAGATACTAAAAGAACTAGAGGATTTTTTGCACCAGTAAGTAACTT
>JAWVZS010000168.1:0-2869 GCA_033722055.1 Nitrosopumilaceae archaeon | reverse complement strand
TCTCGCTGATTCAAAAATTTCATTCCTTCTTCTGTATCCCACCAGTCATCACCATCAGAAGAAAATCCTTGTTCTTTTGCCATTTCTTTTAGAACATCACCACCACTAATGTATTGTAGATTAAATTCTTCTGAGAGTCCTTTGGCAACAGTTGTTTTGCCCACTGCAGGTGGACCAGAAATTACAATGGATTTTGTCAACTGAGATCCATGGAAGTTTTTGTTACCTTCATAATTATCCCACTAAATGCAATTGAAGACAAAAAGTACCATGCCCATAAGAATAATGCATTTTCTTGTTCACAAACATGTTCTGGATCTGCAGCTTGTTCTGCAGTACAAGTTAGTTGAAAGAAATCACCAGGAATTACATTTAGAGGAATAGGAGACACTGCAACAGTATACGAGAACAGAAAAGGCAATACAAAATAAAAAATCAAAATTAATGGGACAAATGTAATCATCATAGGTCTCATATTCATCTGCATCATTTCCATGGACATTTTGTTCATGTAAGATGACTTTTTGTTAAGTTGATTGATTTTTTCTTGATCCTTTGATCTAAATGCAGCCATTCGTTCTTTTTGCCAAGCTCTTGTTTCTTTCATTATTCGTTTTAATTTGACTTGGTCTACCATTTTTTTTCTAACACCAGAGTTAAAGAGATTTAATAATATTCCAAATCCAGCTACGGCAAACATTGAAGGAATAAGTCCTTTAACCAAAGGATCATCACTTCCAAGTGCACCACGATCTCCACCTAAGAATCCAAACACATCTCCTTGAAGAAATAGTGTTTCAATGAATAGTAGTATTGAATTTAATTCCATTTTACAGACCTATTGCATTTATTACCTTATGTGCCGCTTCTTCAATCTTTCCCTCAGAATTTATGATTGGTTTCATAGGAGAGCCAGAAATTACTGAACAGGCAGAAATCATAGCTTCCTGAACGTCTAATTCTTTTTTGATTTTTGATATACTAACCTTATCTCGATTTCTTGTCACATCATTCATGCGCCTGTTGTAAATTTCTTCAGGTTTAGCCGATACTGAGATATAATTAGATGGTTTTATAATATTCAAAACGTGTTGTGGCAGACCAGGATAATATCCTGCAGAAGTATTAATGAATGCATGAGTATCAATTATAACCACATTTTCATTAAGAGATGCGATTTTTTCAGCTGCCATTTTTTGTAATTTTACTTGTTCTTCGGTAGTAAGATTACGCAGTTCATCTCTGTTTTGTAAGCCATTTTTTTTGGCTTCTTCAAACATAACAGTTCCAAAACTTTGAACGGTTACACTTTTGTTCATTGAATTTAGTATTTCAACAATTTTTGATACTAGGGTAGTCTTTCCCACACCGGGAATTCCAACCATTATTACTTTTCTACTTTCTGCCAAGCAAAGCACCTAGACGTGGCATAACGACTTCTACTTGCTCTCTTACTAGTTGAGTATAATAGTTGATTAGAATATCTACCATTAGTAATATTCCTATTCCGGTACCAAATACTCCCAATACATCAGATACACCAGCTAGTACACCTAGTATCATAGAACCAATGATTGTAACTGATGGAATGTACTTATTCAGTAAAGATTCTACCGGTTTATTTGATCTTCTAAATCCAGGAATCTGGACATCGGCATCAAGTAAGTTTTGCGCAGCACTCTTTGGAGAAAGTCCTCCAAGCTCAACCCACAATCTACCAAATACAACAACGATTCCTATCATAAACAACACATAACCAACTGCCCTTCCAGGATCTAAGGCAGCAACATCTAATCCCCTAGGAGGAGTAATGTAATAGATTAATCCTCCTATAGGAGTAGAAGGACTCGTCGGATCAAACTGAGCAAGAAAATTCATAAAGACATTATTATTTCGCGGGTTCATATTTGCCCAAAGCATTTGTCCAATGAAAACCGCATTAGCAGTAAGTGCCGATGCTAAAATTACAGGTATGTTTGAAACATACATCATCTTAATTGGGTAAACTGCAGAGAATCCTCTGTATTTTGTTGAAACAATTGGAATTTCAACTTTCATTCCTTGGGTGAACGCCAAAATCAATATCACGCCTGCTGTCAAAAATAGACCAAATATACTCGGCAGTTGATTAGACCGGAAGAAGACATTGGACAGATCTCCTGCCATAATAGATTGACCCAGGTAAGGGAAAATTCCGATAGTACCGCCATCTCCTGCAGGCAGTGGGCTGAACAAACTCCAAAGTATTTGCTGAGCTACACCTGCCATGATGAATAAACTGATTCCACTTCCAAGACCCCAGCCTTTCTGAATAAGTTCATCTAAGAACATAATGATAATGGATGCGGCCATAAGCTGTCCTATCATTATGTATATCTGATATGGCGAAGATACTCCTGGTCCATATACAGCAATAGCATATACTATTGATTCAGCTACAATTACAATGTAAGTTACTAATTTTGTGGCAGTCTGAAAGATTCCTCTTTCTTCTGGATTTTTAAAATTAAATTTAAGAATCTCAGAACCTCGCAGAAGCTGCATAAGCAAACCAGCAGTAACTATAGGTCCAATTCCAAGTTCAACTAGTGTACCTTGTTGAGATGCAAAAATCACTCTAGCAAATTGAAGGAAATCAAATTCAGGTGCAGTTGCTCCAAAAAGAGGAGTCTGTCCCATTACCATGTAAATCAGTAAGGCAATTCCTGACCAAAGTAATCGGGTTTGAAGAGAAATTTTTTTCTTGGGTTTTGGAACTTGTGGAAGATAGGGTTCTGCCTTGAAGACTACTTTTCTAATTAATTGTGTAGCTGTACCCTCAGCCATTATTGGCTAACACCTCTCCCCCTGCAGCTTTAATTTTTTCCTC
>JAWVZS010000167.1:0-2877 GCA_033722055.1 Nitrosopumilaceae archaeon | reverse complement strand
CGATCATAGGAAATGTTTTGGCTGGTATTATTGTTGGACCTGCGTTTCTTGCCTTGGTTCATCCTATTGATGAAATTGAATTATTTGTTTCAATTGGCGTGTTTTTCTTGTTTTTCCTAATTGGCCTTGAAGAACTTGATTTGCCAAACTTGTTTAGAATACTTAGACGTCGTATATTTTTGGGTGCAGGAATAGCATTTCTTATCCCATTTGTAGTAGCTACATTATTTGGAATTGCAATAAATCTCAATTTCATTCAGTCTTTTGCTATTGCTAGTGTTATAGGAGCTTCTAGCCTTGGTGTTACTGCTAAAATTTTAACCGATCTGGGAAAGTTGCGATCAACTGTAGGTTTAGAAATTTTTACTGTAACTGCAATAATCGAATTTATAGCAATTATTCTAACAAGTGTCTTTATTCAAATTGATCAAGCCTCTGATCCTGGAATAATTGAATTCGCTTGGTTATTTGCTAAAATGATTTTATTCTTTGTGATTGCAGGATTACTTTCAGTCTTTGGATTGCCTAGACTTTTACGATTAATTCGAAAACATACAAAAGTAAAACAAGTTTATTTTGGAATTGTAATTGGGGTGATACTACTTGTTGCGTACTTTGCTGAAGTAAGTGGTGTTCATGGTGCTATTGGTGCATTACTCTTAGGAATTGCCGTTTCTAGAATGCAACGGGAAGATTATCAAGAAATATCTAAAAGTGTTAACGTAATAGGCCATGGGATTTTTATCCCTATATTTTTTGCAGGGATAGGTCTTCATTTTACAATTTCATTTTTTGATATGTCATGGTGGATTATTGTAGGGTTTGTTGGAATCACAGTTGGTGTAAAATTCATTGCATCATATGTTGCGGTACGTATTAGTCGTTTAAAACCAATTACTACTGTTGCATTTGGTATAATGTCAAAAGGTGCAGTAGATCTTGCCTTGCTTTTATCTTTGTTAGAATTTGAACTGTTAGATGATGATTTGTTTTCATTATTAGTATTTGGTACATTAATCACATTGATAGTATCTAGCGTTGAATTACAGAGGAGAATTAAACAAGTTATTCACGTCAAGGTTGGACCAGAAGAGCTTAGCTTAGTGCCAATATTTTTCAGAAGAGCTGTTTCTGATTTGAATGTTGAAGATGTAATTCAAACAGATTATAATCATCTTCATGAGAGCAATTTGATTGATGATGCTATTAATCATTTAAAACCTGAAAATAAACCGGCCTTGGTCTTTAATGATGATGAAGAATTGGTTGGATTAACATCTACGTCATTCTTAAAAAAAGCTAAAGATCGAAATATGAAAAATGTTGGTGATGCGATATATACTGACTATTCTGTTGTTTTTCCTCAAGATTATCTTTTCTCAGTTATCCAAAAAGTTAATGCTAGTCCATTTCATACGGTACCTGTTTTAGCCCCTGATCATTCACAAAGAGTAATAGGAGTTGTAAGTTATGAGTCAATTTTGAAAACACTGTCAAGATCTGAACATGTTCAGGATTGATTAAATGACATCAGCTTAAAATAAATTTTCTAGCTGACGATTAATTATATTCATAGACAGTCTAATGATGCTTGATGGATAGTTTACTTGATCCTCATCATGATTACTTGAAAACTGAAGAAAATGTTCGTAAATTTCTATCAAAACTCTCTGATAATGAATTAAAAAAGTATTATGAGGCAATTGAATTTACATCCTTTCCTATTCTACTTGAACAGGAATACGCTAATCGGTTTTACAAGAAAAACAAGAAAAAATAATACAATATTTTTTGCTTAAATTCTACTTTTTAGGATGTTCTCTAGATTGTTTTTTAGCTTTTTTCCAAAAATAATCAAAATAATCTACACACCATTCATGAAATAATAGATCTTTACCATAAAACATATGACGTAAATCTGGTTCTCCATCATTAGTAGGAAAAATTACTGCAGCTTCTTTTTCATTTATTAATAAAACAACTCCTATCGTATCGGCAGTTTTTCGTTTAATTTTGCCTTTTTTTATTAACTCATAGTATCCTAATTTTTTTAGTTTATCTATCCTATCTTGAGGCTCGGACAAGTCTTTGCTAATTATGTGATTGTACACTGCACCTTTTTTTATGCTGTTTATTATCGCTTCATCAGTACCTGGTGGCGATTCGCTTATTACATCTTTTATGTATTCTTTGGAATTTTTGTAAATTGCTTTCCATTTATCAAGTACCTTTGTTACTCCTTTGATATGTTCACAATCTTCTAAAACACCTAATCGTTTTACATACTTTAATGGCATTACGTTAATGTCATGACCTTTAAAGAAAACCTTATTTTTGGAAACAAATACGATTAATGACATTTGACTGAAAAGTATTTTGCCAATAGTTGTAATGTGAAAATGTTCATCATTACCTTTTATAACAAAACCTGATTTTGCTAACCTGTCCAAATTTCTATGTACTTCTTGTGCGGTAACGTCAAGTTTTTTGGCAAGCATTGATACTCTGTATGGTTTTGTGTTTAAATTTGAAAGAATCAATAGTCTTTGTTCGCTTGCAAGTTCTAGAAAACCTTCGGCTGCTAATTCAAATTTGGAATCTGACATAAATAATTACTATTTTATTTCCTTAAAAGGTTTGATTATTGTTAATTTTTGAATTTTTTTATTGTTAGTATGATCACTAAAACAATTGCAATGCCAACTAATCCTAAACCTGTTAACCATGATTCTGTAAATATTTCAGTTAATGTAAGAAGTAGTATTCCTATTACAAATAAAATTGTAAAAATACTTGCGTAAATTAATTTTAAATTCAATAGTATCTCCCCATAATACATTCAACCATGTTACTCAGTATTTTACCATTTGCTTTTTT
>JAWVZS010000166.1:0-2881 GCA_033722055.1 Nitrosopumilaceae archaeon | reverse complement strand
TTTAAGAATTAGACGGTTTTACACACGGATTGGTCGAATAGTTTTAGAAAAGAAAATAATTGCAGAAATGGAAGCTATCAAAATCATAGCTGCTATTGTTCCAAATTCTGGAATAACTTTTGTGCCAACAATATCAATCTGACCATTTCTGACAGGAGAATAATCTAGTTTTATGATTCTTGTAAATGAGTCACTTTCTAATTCTTCATAAGGAATTATTCTATCTGAAGACATTACAACAAATCGGGAATCTTTACCATCAGATGATTTAGAATCCAAAATATGTCTTGGAATCTTCAAAGTCATACTTTCAATGTCTTGTGCTCTTATGTTAAGTGAAAGAGTTTTTGTAGTAACATCTAATGAACCGTCAACTCTGGTCGTTTTACCTTTATTCACCTCAAAAGGTATGCAGTAAACTCCTCCATTATTTGCAGGAACAACTATTTCATTTGATACACATGTATTGACTTCTCCTAGATCATAAGATACCAGTGTGACTTTTGTTTTGAATATTCGTGAATCAGAACCACTTGTTGCTTTTATGACATAATCACCATCTTTTTTCATGGTAGGGCCAGATGTGTTAATGGTAAACAAAAAATTTCCATCCTTTGATGTAGATATTTGCTCAACTGCAACAATATTACCAATAGGATTTGTTACAGTTATTGTTACGGGAGCAACAGCATTTTGAGGTCTCAGAAAGCCATTAACATTGATTACAGAATTATGATTATACACTTGTGAATCAGTCCATATAATCAAAGGGAATAATTCCTTGTAGAGGTCAATTTTATCATAAGGGATTTGAACGCAACTAGGACAAGAAAGATCTGACTGAGCATATGCAAGATTTGTCCCAAGAATTGAGAAAAAAACTATCGCAACTATACCAAAAACAAAGCGCATCAGCTTCACTTGAAATCATTCTATTTAGGAATTAAGTAGGAATCGTCTGTCTGAGTTTGCTCAAAAAGTGTTGCAAGAAGGATAAATTTTCTTAATACCTAGGCTTAACAGTAAAATTTTGAATCACAGGCAGGTTGAAAATCATACTTGCAGGATTATTACTAGTCGCATTATTGCCTATGGTCATAGATTCTGAAGCAGTCTTGTGGGATCTCATAATTAGTGTAAATGTAGAAAATAATGGCCTGTTTCAAGGGCAGAGTCCAATAATTTCAGGCGTTGTAAATGATCATGCAGGCAAGCCTGTTGCAGATGTAAAAATTCACGTTAGAGCAGGCCAGGATTCCGTATTTGTTACAACAGACCATTCAGGCCAATTTAAGATAGTACTAGATGACTTTAACCAAATTCCAGGAAATTATATTGTAAATGTCAAAGGCGTTAGTCCTGATGGAAAAACTGGCATAGCTTCAGTAGAATTTCAAGTCAAGGGAGGTCTAGAACCATATTCTGCATCAGAGCAGAAATTATCAACGCCCGAGGCCAAAAAATACCTGAATATGGACCCAGAGTTTGCAAAATTAAATCCAATTGATTTCAAGCTATACAATCACTATCAAGCAATTTATCAAGAATATCTAAATGAGAAAAAGATAGCTGAAAACTTGACAGAAGAGCAATTATTTGTTCAAGAGCAAAAAAGACTAGCAAAAGAAGCATTACAGCACGCACTTGAAGAGAAAAAACCAGGTGCTGGTACATATTCTGGATACAAATATGAAATGTTTGTAGAAAATTTAGATCCATCAATACGAGGAATTATTGAAAATCAGTTAAACTATACAAAAAATGCATTTAGTGACGCTCAACTGGCAATGAATGAGATATTAGAAAATGGCGGTACATATCAACAAGCCAGAGAAGCATACTTGGAAAAATTAACAATTACCAAAGAATTCATGAATAGTTTAACTACAAACCAGACATCAGTTAATAGTCTAGAAAATAACACAAGCATAGAAATTCTAAACCAAACTTCAACGGAACCTATCGAAGAAGTTGATGAAACTAGTCACAATAACAATATTCTTGAAGACTTGTCATTACAAGAATTGATGGGTTACAAAGGAGTAGAAATAGCCACAGATGGTAGTTCTATATTTGTAAATGTAAATGGAACTACAGTAGAATTTATTGTAAATGGTACTGAAATTGTCAACGTAACAAAACCATCAAATGAATAACTTATCAGTTCTACGTGTACCTTTTATTCAAAATTTACCAAAACAATTTATGAAAATTGACATACCAATTCCATGCCCCTCATGTGGTGGAAAAATGTATTCTGTCAGTTATGAACCAGCATTACGTTTGTTAAAAAAGCGTTCTTGGCAAGTTTGCAAGGAATGCAATTTTGAGCGAAATGTTGATGAATACAAAAAAACAATATGTTGTGCCTAAACAGCACGCATTTTTTTTACATCTAAACGAATTTTAAGGAAAAACAGATTCAAACTCCATGAAGGTTTTCCACAAATCTACTTGTATTACCTGTAAAAGAGCAATTTCTGAAATTCAAAGGATGAAAAAAGACGTAGAAACAAGAGATTTTTTCAAAGAACCATTAACTGAACAAGAATTAAAAAAGATAATCAAATTATCTGGAAAAAAGCCAAAAGAACTACTACGAAAAAGAGACAAAATGTACAAAGAATTAAAATTTGAAAGCAAACAGCACACTGACAATCAGATTATAAAATATATGATAAAGTATCCAGGTTTGATTCAAAGACCAATTATAATTATGGGAAATAAAATTCTCATTGGAAAAATCAGTTCTAAAGACATTAAATCATGAATTTTCTTTTTTAAATATTCGAACTGCTTCCAAGTGAGAACAATTTGCTTTGATGCCTTTGCCATGATGAAATTTATAAAAATTCTTGAATCCAGGACACTCACAAGAATC
>JAWVZS010000165.1:0-2886 GCA_033722055.1 Nitrosopumilaceae archaeon | reverse complement strand
TTTGGTGCATACAATACTGATTTGGTTTTTCCAATCTTTGGTCCTGTACAAATTCCAGCTTTGTATCTTGGATTGATAGTAGTAATGATTCCAGTAACGGGAAATACAATTAATTCAATTGATGTTTTAAACGGTGTTGCAAGTGGTTTTATGACGATAGCTAGTTTTTCATTGTCTATCTCGCTTTTTGTTATGCAAAACTACGAGATGGCAATAATTAGCCTTCCATTAGGATTTATTTCGTTGGCATTTTACAAATACCACAAAGTTCCAAGCAAAATATTTCCAGGAGATTCTGGCGCATTGACACTTGGTGCAATGTATGGTGCAATAGCAATTATGGGTGATGTAGAGATTGTAGCTGCTGTAGCATTACTTCCTGCAATAATCAATTCGTTTTTGTTCTTATCTAGTGTAAAGAAAATAATAGAACATAGACAAATCAAGGGAAAACCCGTAGATCACACAGAGGACTTTAAACTCAAGGCAACTGATGACAAAAATGCACCTGTTACTTTAGTTAGGTTACTTTTGGCAGGTGGACCCCTTTCAGAAAAACAAGTAGGCTATACAATATTCAGACTAGCTGTCTTTTCAGGAATACTGTCGATAATTACAGCATTTCTGATGGGAGTGAGACTATGAAATCTGGAATCTATGCCTTTTTGTTTGGAATGTGGATATTGATGTTAATTGGAGGTGGGATTGTAGTTACGATTCTAGGACCGCTAAACATTGAAGGTTTTGGTGAAGCAAACTGGATAATTAATTCAGGACTAAAGGCTGTAATTGCAATAATCCTTGTAGTGATATGGATTCTTGTTTTGATGAAACTAAAAAACTGGATATTTAGAAAAGAAATACAGTCTTAACTTTCAAGCCACTTTGCTTTTTTCTCATCATATTCTTTTCTTGTATATCGAATTGTAGCAGGATTTCCAATTACTACGACATCTTCTGGTACATCACGTACTACTACAGATCCCATGGCAACTACACTGTTTTTTCCAATAGTTACCCCTGCTTTGATTACCGCCCTTGATCCAATTATTGCCCCATCTTGTATGGTTACACCAACCATCTTATCGCACATTGGATACGGATCATTAGTAAGAGCAGCTGCAGGACCAATGAAGACATTTTTTCCGATTCTAGACATTGGGGGGATGTATGCTGATCCTTCAATGTTTGTATTTTCGCCAATTTTTACATTATAATCTATGTGGACTAGTGAACCAACCTTGGTATTGTCTCCAATTTCGGTGTTGTCTCCAATGTAAGTAAAGTGCCATACACTTACATTTTTTCCAAGTTTTGCTTTTTCTGAAATATAGTTTGTTACCAATTAAATCACAAATGCCATGGAGATGCACTTTCTGTAATTTTTTCAGGAAGTTTATCTTTATTGTTTTTTAGAAATTCTATGTCTTGCTTTTTGTCTCTGAGATCATCTGGAAGCATAATTGGAATCTCTTCAATTATTGGATAAAACCGAGAACACTCTGTGCAGTATAATGCACCTTCTGATATGATGTCGTCTTTTTGTTTTAATTCAAATAGTTCTAAGGGATGATGCTTGTCTATTGGACATGCCAAAATATCTATCATTGTCTTGTTCATTTTAGATCCAGATAGATTGGAACTCCTTGTTTGCTAGATAAAAGTGCTGCCTCAGCTATTTTGGTTACATTTACTGCCTGTTGTGGTTTTACTACAAGTTCATTTTTTCTCTCAACTGCATCCAAAAAACTTTGAATTTCTAACAATAACGGCTCTTTTCTATCGTTTCTTGGAGTTTCAGTTTCTTCTTTCTTTTCTATTCTAACTTCTTGTGATATGAAATCAGAGGTAATCACTGCATCTGCGCATACTGCACTAAACGTCCTCACTTTTTTTGGTGTAATCCAATTTGATGTAATAATAGATACTCGATTATCTTTGTATCCTAACATTATAGTTGCAAAGTCTTCATGTTCGTGAGAAATTTGCCCAGATCTTGCAAATACAACATTTGGCATATCGTCGAAAAGCCAGTTTGCAGTGTCTATATCATGTACGGATGTGTCGTAGATTATTCCAACGTCTTTGATGTGCAATGGCATTCTGTTTTCTCTATGAAACTCTAGCATAATCAGGTCTCCGAATTTTTTTTCTTTTACATAATTTTTTACAATATCGACTGCAGGATTGAAGCGCTCAATATACCCACATGTAAGTAATACTTTGTTTTTTTCTGCAAGCTTGGCTAGTTCTTCTCCTTCGTTGGAATCGTATGTTAGTGGTTTTTCAACAAAAACATGCTTTTTTGCTTTGATTAACTTGCTTGCAATCTCACTGTGAGTAATAGTAGGTGTTACAACAAATGCTCCATCAAATTCTTCAGTTTCTATCATTTTATCGATTGAATCATAGTATGCAACAGAGTACTTGTCGCCATATTCCTTTGCTCTTTGTGAATCTGAATCACAAATTGCAGATAATGCTCCTAGTTGTGAAAGTATCCTTGCATGATTCTTACCCCATCCTCCTGTTCCTATCTGAACAATCTTCATTTAGTACACCGCAGTTAACCAATGAGAATAGTCATCATTTTTGTCCATTACTATGTCATTGTACTCTTGCATGAGTTTTTTTGTAATGTCTCCAGGCTTTCCATTTCCAACCTTTTTGCCGTCCATTTTGATTACTGGTGTGATTTCAGCTGCAGTTCCACAAAGAAATATTTCGTCTGACATTGACAATTCACTACGAGTAACGTCTTTTTCAAGCACTTCAATGTCAAGATCTTTTGAAATTTTGATTATGGAATCTCTTGTAATTCCTTCAAGAGCAGATGATGCTAAAGTTGGGGTGATTAATTGCCCTTCTCGTATTATGAAGATATTT
>JAWVZS010000164.1:0-2908 GCA_033722055.1 Nitrosopumilaceae archaeon | reverse complement strand
TTACCAATAGTTATTTTGGTGTGATTTTAATTATATTTTGGTTGATTCAATGGAAATGGTTTGGAGATATTGCGAAATGACAGGGGCGTGTTTCCATTGATAAAAATCAACTAAAGGCCTACTCCCTATTTTCACGCCCCTCTTGTTAAGCAGTCAATAACAATGCAAGCAAGTCTTGAGTCTTCCTGATATACGATTATGTGGTGTCATTAACAGATTAGGTCATCTTATTGCAGGGGGTTTCAAAGATGGAATTGTGTCGTTAGAATCAGAAAAAGAACGAAAAATAGCATTCATGCAGATAATTCTAGAGAACAGCATGAGAAGAGAACATGATCACCCATTAGGGGAAATAGAATATGCCGCAACTAAAAGGGAAAAAGTAGTAATGATTACAATCCCACTTTCAGATTATGTCGTAGTAATATCGGCTGAACCCAATGTCGATTCACACCAAGTAACCAAGATCGTTAAACGTTTGTTTAATCCAAAGAGTATTGCCGCATAACCTTTCATCAAACATTCAAGAAACTCCTGCCTCTACTGTGCAGTTACAATATTCTATTTCTTTTCCGCCTTGACCGTTTCGAATTTGTGCAGTACATCCAATAGAATTATGTAGGTTTACTGGATGATTACATTTTACACATAGTTCATGTACTTCTTTGTTTTGCATGTTTTTCTCACCTTAATGAATGCCAATATGAGTAATTCTGAGTCCATGGCTGCAAGTAGCCAAGAATTAATTATATTAGCATATAATGCATAAGAACGTAAAAGTAATTTTTAAAATTATCGAATAAGGAAATTATAATAAATTTTTACTAAATGATAGCCCAGACTGGCTAAACCCAAGTGCTCTATAGAATTTGTGAGATTCTTTTCTTTCATTTCCGGATTCCAATCTTATTCTGTAACAGTTTTTCTTTTTGCCAATCTCAATGCATTTTGCAACTAGTGCTTTACCTATTCCAGAATAACGAAGTTCCTTTTTGACAACAAGTTCTGGAATGTACATTTCATATTTTGCATGATTAAGACGTCTAAGAAAAATAATACTAACTAAACCAACTATTTTAGAATCATATTCAGCAACAAAAATCATTTTTGAGGTATCTGAAAAATATTCTCGAATTTTACTTTTGAAAATAGTTATTTCTTTTTCGTCTAGTGGTTCAGGGCGGCCTAGCTCATAAAGTAATTCAAGAATAGATGGAATATCATCATCAATTGCATCTCGAATTATTACATTCATGTGATCATAGATTGTCATTTCAAATTTTTAATTATATCTAAAAAGAAAAAAAGAAAAAGAATTACATGTCCATTCCGGGCATTCCTCCCATTCCGGGCATTCCTCCCATTCCGGGAGATCCGCCTGGAGGTGGACTTGAGTGGTCAGATTTTGATGCCGCAATAACATCATCAATCCTTAGAATCATGCAGACAGCTTCTGTTGCTGCATTGATTACCTGCTCTTTTACAGAGAGAGGATCGAAGATGTTTTCTTTTTCCAAGTCAGTCACTCTGGAATTAATCACATCAATTCCAAAGGATGCCTTTCCTTGGTTGCTTCTTGCACGAAGTTGAACTTGAGTGTCTAATGGATCCATTCCAGCATTTTCTGCAAGAGCCAATGGAAGGGCTTCAATTCCTTCTGCAAATCTTTGAGCTGCCAGTTGTGGTCTTCCATCAAGTGAGTTTGACCATTCTCGGAGTTTTCCGGCCACATGAGCCTCAGTTGCTCCTCCTCCTACTACAACATAGGGATATTCTACGACGTCTTTGACAGTCATGAGTGCATCATGAATTGAGCGCTCTACCTCATCGACTACTCTTTGGGAGCCTCCTCGGGCAAGAATTGATACGGCCTTTGGATTTTGACATCCCTCAATGAATACCCACTTGTCTTCTTCTACACTGCGTTCTTCAACTATCTCTGCTTTGCCAAGGTCACTATCAGACAATTCGTTTATGTTAGTTACAACACGAGCACCTGTTGCTTTTGCAAGCTTTGTCATGTCGCTTTCTTTGATTCGTCTGACAGCCAAAATACCTTCTTTTGCAAGATAGTATTGAGCCATGTCATCTATTCCTTTTTGACACAAGACAACATTTGCTCCAGATTGAGAAACTTTGCCTACGAGATTCTTTAACATTTTATTTTCTTCGTCGATAAAGTTCTGCATTTGTTCTGGAGAGTTGATGTTAATTTTTGCATCAAATTCTGTCTTTTCAATTTCTAATGGAGAGTTTAGTAATGCAATTTTTGCATTTTCAATTCTCTTTGGCATTCCTCCATGTACAATTTCTTTGTCCAAAATGATGCCATTGATAAGTTCAGTAGCATTGATAGTTTTGCCACCTTTCTTTTCAACCTTTATGTTGTCTATGTCTACTTTGTAACTTTCACCACGTTTTTCAGCAACAGCTAATACTGCATCAACAATAATGTCTGCTAGTTTTTCTGAATCTGTAGAAACTAGCTTTGATGACATTGTAGTCGTTGCAATTTTTTTTAAGAATTTTTTATCATGTGGATCAATCTTGATGCCAATTTGTTTTAGCATTTCGATTGCCTTAGCTGATGCTCGTTTGAATCCATCAACCACTATTGTTGGATGGACGTTCTTTGCGATAAGTTCTTCGGCTCTTTCAAGTAATGCACCAGCTAAAACAACTGTAGAAGTTGTACCATCTCCAACTTCAGTATCTGTTGCTTTGCTGGTCTCTACCATAATTTTTGCAGCAGGATGCTGAACATCAATTTCTTTGAGAATGGTTGCACCATCATTAGTGATAGTAACATCACCTAATGAGTCAACTAACATCTTGTCCATACCACGTGGACCAAGACTAGTTCTCAAAATTTCTGAAATTAATTTGGCAGCTTGAATGTTGTTTTTTT
>JAWVZS010000163.1:0-2945 GCA_033722055.1 Nitrosopumilaceae archaeon | reverse complement strand
GTTTATTAAAAGAGGCTCAAGAAATTACAATTGAGACTCCTTATGGAAAACCCTCTGACTCTATCACTGTAGGTATGTTCAAAGGCAGAAAAATTGCCTTTTTACCCAGACATGGAAAAAAGCATACTTTGCCTCCACACATGATAAACTATAGAGCAAATATTTGGGCATTCAAAGAATTAGGCATTACTAGAATTATTGCACCATCTGCAGTTGGAAGTCTAAAAGAAGAGATTGCGCCAGGACATTTTGCGCTTCCTACACAATTTTTAGACTTTACGAAAACAAGGAAAGGGTCTTTTTCAGAGAGTGGGAGAGTAATTCACATATCAGTTGCAGATCCATTCTGTCCCGAATTACAATCGTCAGTATTGGATACTGCAAATAAACATAATTTACCAATGCATAACGATTGCACTTACGTTTGCATAGAAGGTCCCAGATTTTCAACAAAAGCAGAATCAAAATTCTATAGAAGTACAGATTCAGATGTTATAGGAATGACTCTTGTTCCAGAATGTCAGCTTGCAAGAGAAGCTCAGATGTGCTACGTATCAATTTCCACAATTACTGATTATGACGTATGGGCTGAAAAACCAGTAACGGCAAAAGAAGTTTTAGAAACATTATCAAAAAATGTTGAAAGGACCAAAAAATTACTAACTGATTTAATAGACATAATTCCAAAAACTAGAAGTTGTAATTGTTCTAAAGCCTTAGAAGAAGCAGAATTCTAGTCATCAACAAAGGTTTCTCGTTTCAAACCTTCTGGTAGTGAAATATTGCCTTGTAAAAGATAAGCTTGAAGGGAGTCTATAACTTCATCTGCATCATATCCTAATTTTTCAAGTTCTTTTTCTGTACTTTTAGAAAGTTTTACTCCCACGTTTTGTCCACCAATCCTTCCAAATGCAATCGCGGTAAATCTAAACTGTTTTTCATCTAAGGTAAATTTGCCAGTTATCTTTGCAGCCATCTGGCTTCCATGAATATTGTTAATGTGTACTTTGAGTTCCATGTTTAAGTTAAATTTCTACTGCCTTATTGATATGATCGTCAATTAGAAAACTCCAATGCTTATCATCATCAATTTGATAATTTTTTACAGACAATGGAATAATTTTTTCATCTATACATTCATGTTTAATTTCTGAATTTTCTTTTAATCGTACTAATTTCCATTTGTCTTTTCCTTTTTGTAATTTACAAACACATACTGCCCATTTCTCATCTGATTCAATTTTAGGCATACCTACCAAATCTGACAATGCTTCAATACCTAATTGTTTTTCTTCACAAAATCTTTTTTTGCACACTCCACAACGCCAAACATCGACTGAGCCAATTGTTCTTTCATCAACGTTGATGTTTACTACTCCAAAGTAAACAGGCTGATGATTACAAGATTCAGTAGTTGTGCTCATTGTCATTTACCGATAATTAGTTCTATTTAGTCCTTGCATCATCATACAGTTTTTCCAAAACTACCCCAACATTATCAACTATTTTGTTTCGTTTGAATTCAATTTTTTCTCTCTCACAATATTTTCTGTACATATTTACAGCCGTAAATCTTGGGTGCATTGCTTCATATTCTGTATCAGAAAAATCAATGAATGCACCTAGATCAATTAGTTCATCGGCAGTTTTTTTTGCAAGATCTTGAGAAATGTTGAGTTTTTCAGAAATTTGATCAGAAGTCATTTTTCCATTACAAGTTACTAATAAGAAAACTTTGGCTTGAATAGGGGTTAATTTGATTTCAGAAATAAGATCATTTTCAATATTATTTTCCATCAATCTATCTAATTAATTCTGAATTATAAGTTTCAGTTACGTAGTTTTTACAAGGAATTTTTTAGAGATTTTAAGAGAAAAACCCATAGCGATAAAGTGAACTACAGCACCAATAATTGCCGCTTGAATTAGATCATCTAAAAATTTCCAAGAAACTAAAAATGCAACAATGGATGGAACCGTAATAATCAAAGCAATAATGGAGCCTTTGAGAATTAGCTCCTTTTTTGTAAGTTTTCTAAATTTTTCATCGTCAGCCATAGTTTATACTCTTGATTTTGGTAATAAAAATCAAAAATACTTTATATTTGGCAAAAACCGATTTTTACTGTTTGGCAAGTTATAAGGGAGCTTATTCAAATGAAAAATCTATTGGTTTTGTTATTCCAATAATTGTAATTTTATTTTTAGGCGTTATCTACATAATGACTCAAAGGGCAGATAGTGGTTATGTGAGCTTCATTTTGATAGGCGCTGCAGCTATTACTATGTTTTATTGGGTTCGCATATTAAAGAAAATGACAGTAGACAGTCAACCAACATATTCTCCAAGAGAACAAGAAACCAAAAATTGGGTATACGATTTAATCAAAGGTGACGGAGAATTTGTTTTTGTAGCAGAGGTTCCAGGACCTGAAGATAAAATAATGGTTAGATTAATTGATGGAATTTTATACATAAGAGGAAGTGCAGGATTTTCAAAAGAAGTTCCCATAGAAGGATCTAACAATATGCAGATTGTAGATTTCAAGTATAGAAATGGTGTTTTAACACTAAGAATTAAAAGATCATAGACTTTTTGCTAGTTCCAATTTGTGCGGCAAATATTTGTCAGTAATATTTGTAAGACCATATTTTGAAAATGCCTCTAACTCTGCTTTTCTTTTTAATCTAAGAAAAACTTCAAGTTCCTTTTTCCAAATACCTTCTTGGTATCTAGGATCTTTTTGCAAATCATAACATCTCTTAATATCAGACTCTGTCATTGGTATTGTAGGTAGTTTGTATTTTTCAATATCTGTTGCCCAAACACCAACCCATTTTGCATCAGGAACAGTTAGTTCACGAAGATGTGCTGCGTTTGCAGAACCTGATTTTATTACCATGGCAATGTGCTCTCCGTAAACATCACCATCAGTTAGAATTAT
>JAWVZS010000162.1:0-2968 GCA_033722055.1 Nitrosopumilaceae archaeon | reverse complement strand
TGTATGGCCATGAGCTATTTTTATTCCTGCTTTTGTATTTTCTTTCAGTCCATATACTACAGTTGATGCAAAAAGAGGACCTGGTGATAATACTCCAGATGCAGAAATCAAAACAACTGATGCTCCAAAAAACAATATTTCTTGCATTGATAGTAACTTAAAGAAAAATAACGATGCTTTTATCTATACATTGAACTTTTGAGGTTTCTTGTCTCTTCTTCGGTCTCTTTGATAGATTGTTCAGCTTTTTCTGCTTCATTTTGCAATGCCGCGATATCACAAGTAGCACCGGGAACTAATTTTGACATTGCCATACACAACTCTGCACTTGACTTAAAATCTGGTCCTTTACCAATGGACTGAAAAAGTACAACTATTACATCTTGACCATTCATACTTCCTTCGTTTAACAACATCCCTGGTATTCCAGGAATTGTCCCATGTTCTAATACCTTTAATCCTGAATTTGATAGTTTTTTTCTTGCGGAATCTGTACTCCCTACTGCAACAATTTGATCTATTCCTTTCGAAGTTTTCACAGCAACACTGCTAATTATTAATGAAATTTTGTGCTTTTTTGCCCATTCTATCATGACTTTTGCTATTTTTCTATGAAGAGATTCATGTGGTGTTAGATATGAGGAAAAAACTGCAGTTTTTAATTCTTCGTTAACAAAAACTCTTGTTGGGTAATTTGGTTTACCGTCTTTTACTAGGCTTACTGGGGGGAAATTTTCTGAATCAATAATGCCTGCGAGCTTAAAGTCCGAAGTATGAATTATTGATTCTGTAGCTATAGCACTAGCAAATCCTACTGATGGAAAACCATCAATCAAATAACCTCCCTCTAGATTAAACTGTTTTATTTCTGTAATATGAATATCAGAAGACAATAAGTTAGTTCATCTTTTAATGAATAATAGTTTTGTTGTAGTATCTATTCTTGAAGTTTTGAAATTAATGCAGCGTAAATAAATGGCAGAATGGTTGTTACCTCTGCATGCAATGTAGCTTGCTTGGCTTTTTGAGTTACTTTTCCCCATGAAATAGCTTCTCTTACAAGTGCCCCGCTTAAACTCCCGTCAAATTCTTGTGCAGTTGTAATGTAAAATGCATAGTCAAGACCATCTCTGTATTGATTCCACCATAAAGTATGATGTTTTGAGATTCCACCACCAATCATTAATGCTCCTGATTTTTCTGCCTTGAAAATCAAACCTGACAGTAAATCAGAATCTTTTGCCAAATTCAAATGAAAATCACTGTGTTTTTGAATAAATAACCAAATTTGGCTTCCTACAGCACCATCCATTATTCCTGGAACTACTACATCAATGCCGTTTTTGTATGCCCAATAAAGAAATGAAGATTCTCCCATATGTTTTCCAATCATTTTACAAATATCTGCTGTGGACATTTCTCGGATACCGTTTTGATATTCTTCCTCCAAAAACATCTGCATTTTTTCTTCAATTAATGGACCATAATTTTCCATAGGTACCAAAACATTACCAAGTCGGTGAATATTTTGTTCTGCTAATTCTTTATCGTCCATGGTAAAGGAACCCTTTTTGTATTCTGAATAATATCGAGCTATGTCATGATCTAAAGCGCCACACGTTGTAATAGCTACATCAAACCATTTCTTTTTTAACATGTCTTTTATGATTCCTCGAAGACCCGTTGATACAACAGCGCCTACAAATGAAACAAATCTGAGACATTTTTCATCCTTTATCATAGTTGTTAAAATTTCTAAACCATCAGAAAGGTTAACTGATTCAAAACCTCCAGATTGAGAAACTTCCTGAAATATTTTCTCAATTGTTGTCTCTGAATTAATTTCAATATCTTTTACTGCTCCATCCGGTGTAACCATATCGTGATTTTATAATTCGACTATAAAATCCTGCCTTGGTTATTGTTAAAATCATTCTTCTAATTTTGCTAGGAAAACTTTAAACCCGCCAAATAAACCTAGTTTGCTATGTCGGGAAGAATCAAAGTTGGTTTAGTAGGAATAGGAAATTGTTTTTCTGGATTAATTCAAGGAATTGAATATTATAGAAAAAATCCTGACCAACAAGTAATTGGAATTATTCATGATAAGTTAGCAGGATATGGAATACATGACATTGATTTTGTATGTGGATTTGATGTTGGTGAAAATAAAATTGGTAAGACAATCAATGAAGGAATATACGAATATCCTAACATGGTAGATTGGATACCAAAAGATTCTATGCCAAAAACTGAGGGCAAAATATACGAAAGTCCTATTTTAGATGGTGTAGGATTGTGGGTAGAAAATAGAGTTAAGCCTATCAAAAGCTCAAAAACCGATGAACAAATTGCAGAGGAAGCTAAAAAAATAATCAAAGAAACTGGTGCAGAAATTATTGTTTCTTATCTTCCAGTTGGTTCCGATAAAGCTACTCAATTTTGGGCAAACATCTGTCTTGAAACAAACACTGCTTTTGTAAACTGTATTCCTTCTTTTATTGCATCAGATGAAACTTGGGCAAAAAAATTTGCAGATAAGAACATACCTGTAATTGGTGATGACATTAAAGGTCAGGTTGGTGCTACAATCGTTCACCGTACTCTGGCAAGATTATGTAATGATAGAGGTACAAAGATTGAAAAAACATATCAAATCAATGTTGGAGGAAATACTGACTTTCTTAACATGAAAGAACAAGACCGCTTAATTTCCAAGAAAATCTCAAAAACTGAAAGTGTACAAAGTCAACTTGATGAACGATTAGATGATGATCAAATATACGTTGGACCATCAGATTTTATTCCATTCTTAGGAAATACAAAATTAATGTTTATGAGAATTGAAGGACGTCAATGGGCAAACATTCCATACAATATGGAAGTTAGATTAGAGGTTGATGATAAAGCAAATTCTGCTGGAATCGTCATAGATGCAATCCGATTAGCAAAAATAGCGCTCGATAGG
>JAWVZS010000161.1:0-2978 GCA_033722055.1 Nitrosopumilaceae archaeon | reverse complement strand
ACCAAACCTTGGAATATCTGAATGGGTTCAAGGTGCACCAACTAATATTGACCAAGAAAAAGACAAAGTCATTCTAGTCGAAGTATTTCAGGTAAATTGTCCTGGATGTTTTCTGTATGGAATTCCAGAGGCAATCAACGTATACAACAAATACAAAGAAGATGGACTCCGAGTTTTTGGAGTAGCTACTGCCTTTGAGGATTTTGATAAAAACACTCTAGAGAATCTAAGAATGCTAGCAGAGACTGGACAAGTAATTGGCGAAACCAAAAAAGCACTAGAACAGTCTGGTCAATTGCAACCAGGTGATAAACTTCCATACAAAATACCATTTCCACTCGCAATGGACAAACTAACCAAACTAGAAGGCGAAATTAGTCAAGACAAAATTATGCAGTTCATTTACGGTCAGCTTCCAGAGTTTGACTCACAACCAGAAGAATACAAAAATCAAATCATACAAAAAGTAAAAGATTACATGAAAACAAAAGAGTATTCAGCTGAGACTTTTGAAAAGTTTGGACTGCAAGGAACGCCATCTACCATACTAGTTGACAGAAAAGGAATACTACGAGATATTTCATTTGGTCAACAGGGTCAACTTGAATCTATTATTGAAAAACTCATAGCAGAAGACTAAAATACACATCTCAATTCGTGGCTTTTATGCAAACTTACAGAGTAGCTGCTGCAGTTTTCGTATTGGTAGCACTTGCTGTCAGCATTCAGTTAATGCTGTAAAATTTTTTGTTTTAAGAAAAGGCCGAGTTTAAGACCAAAACCGTTTTGGTTTTTGGTGACAACCCTCTTAAGGACTGCAACGTCTAGTACGCAGCCGACAGTTCGCTTAAGACTTGAAACGGTTAGTTGTCAAGTGACAGCGTGACCTTTCTTAGTTAGAGTATGGAAAAATGATATTTAACTGGCGCTAAGAAATTCTACTAGTGCCAAAATGCTACTGTTTAGTAGCTAATGAATCAAATTTTTCAAGCTCCGAGTCTTTTGATCCATTTACGAAATACCAATCAATGAGTAGAGAAAACATACTCTTAGAAAAAGCAATAATCGAACAGCAAATCAAAGAGCTAAAGCAAGAAATCTATCTAATGGAAGACGAGTAATCTTCCTCAAATTATTTTTGTAGTTTCTTAATACCCAATATGATACCGACTGGAATCATACCATACATTCCAACATTTAGAAGAATCAAACTAATTCCATAACCTAGAACTTTTTCTTCAGAGTCCAAATCCACACCATTTAGAACAGACAATGATACTATCATTGGTGTAATTGATAGTTTTACTGCTTCTTTGAATGCAGGATTTTGTCTTTCATAGTCGGCAATTACAGGGCTAAATGAATAGTACACTGCATTAAATGAATTCATAAAGTCTGCTCCCATTTTAGTCTGCAATAGTTTGTCATCACGTAGTTCTCTTAGTTGCTGCACAGGAATGGAAAGCTCCGAACCATATGTAGCAGTTGCAATTAAGCATCCACCCTTATCGCCTGTTCCGCCAAACTCAATGTTTTCACGCAATCTTTGTTTCTTCCAGGAATCAACTAATCTCAAGCATTCTGCTTGATGGTCCAAATTAGAATAATTCTCATAGCATTGTTCTTCTTTTTGCTCAGATATTTCATCGATTTCTTCTAAGGAGTATAGTACATCACTAGGAATTTCCTCGCATGCTTCACCAATCATTTCAAAACTTTCTGGACATTCAAATGGTTCATTAAAAGTCAAAACATTGCTTGCGACTACATCAAGTTTGTGCTGACCTGTTCCATTAAAGCTCATAGTTACAAAAGATATTTTTTCACTCTGTCTATTGTTTGGATAAAATTCTGCATCATCCAAACTAAAAGTAAAGTTTCCAGACATTAATTCAACTGGAATAATCATTTCACCAAGATTATTTTCAAGTGCACTCTGAATCAGTATGGTAAGTCGCTTGTCTTCTTTGTCAAATTCATGATCAGAGACATCAAAGTTTCCAACTAGTTGTACTTCGTATGCTTGCCCCTTTGCCTCAATGTCTAATCTATGAACCAAACCAGTACTATCAGAGAGTGGTTGAGCATATGCACTAGAAAAAATAATTACAAATAGAACTGAAATGAAAAGAATTGTTTTCATCTATGCCATTGCTGGAAATCGTTTTCTAAAATCTTTGTCCTGTATAATTCTAGGATGAGATGGATCAGCTAGTATTACTTCAAACCAGTAATGCATACCATCTTTGTAGACAAAGTAAGAGCCCAATAGTTTCATGTTTGGATATCTTTCTAAAACTCTGTTTTCTGCAACTGTCTTCATATCAACATCTGCCTTTATTCTAACAGTACCTAGGTGCTTTTGTCGTCTTCCACCACGTGGTCTTTGTTTTCTCATACCACCAGTACCTACACGCATTCGAATAACTACGATTCCTTGTTTTGCCTTGTAGCCTAGTCTTCTAGCTCGCTCAATTCTGCTTGGTCTTTCAATTCTAGTAACAGCATCTTGCTTACGCCATCCAACTACCCTTTCTCTAAGCTCGGGTGCATTCTCATTCCATAGCTTAAGCCAGTTTCTGTCTTGTCTGCTAGGCATGAGGGCTGTTGGAAAATCCCCTTTAATAACTGTAAAAGCGTGATTTTACAACATATCAGTGATTAATTGTATGCCAACAACAACACTCGTTCCAAGTACAATGAGGACAATCCTTTGGAGATAGGCTTTCTTTACATTCGTTTGGCGTACAGTCACAATCTGCACATTTCATGAAGTGTATTGAATTTCAATACTAATATCTTTGAAATGATTATTTTGAAACTTTGTGTCCCTTGTCTGCTACTTTGAAACCAGATTTTACGATCTTGGCTTTTTTGGCAAGTTTTACAAGCTTTAACAGCTTTATTACAGAAAATATTGGGATTAGTAATACCATAGCAACATCTAGCCAATAATTTCTAAGAAATTGTTTTGGGTT
>JAWVZS010000160.1:0-2981 GCA_033722055.1 Nitrosopumilaceae archaeon | reverse complement strand
GAAGATTTAGGATTCTTTGAGAAAGGAAAAGGTGTTGAAGCAGTAAGAGAAGATAGAACAAAATTAAATTCTGATATTTCTATTAATCCGTCTGGTGGTCTTAAATCAAAAGGTCATCCTATTGGTGCAACAGGTGTTGGTCAAGTTGTTGAAGTTTATGATCAACTTACAGGTAAAGCTGGTCAACGAACAGTAAAAGATGCAAAGATTGGTTTGACTCACAACTTTGGTGCAACTGGCGCAAGCTGTGCAGTTCATTTGTTCCAAAGTGTGTAACATGTCAGCAAAACAACTTTTTATTGAAAAGGCTAAAGAAGGAAAAATACTAGTCCATAAATGTACTAACTGTGGTCATCGTCATCTATCTACTGTATACTTCTGTCAAAACTGTGGCAAAAAAGACTTTGAGAATGAATTTATTGATGGTACAGGCACGATTGCAACCTATACAATAATTACAGTTGCTCCAGCTGGATTTGAAAAGTATACGCCATATGCGTTTGTTGTAATGCAACTGGACAATTCTGAACTTCGGATATCTGGATTTATGGGTGGCATTGCCACTCCAGCTGATCTTCCAGTAGGGACAAAATCTAAGGTTACTGGATACGATGAACGTGGTCTCATCATCGAAAAGCAGTAATTTTTTTTGGCTAATTATTAAAAACTTTCAAAATCGATTTTTAATTAATTTAGAAAACTGATCTAGTTTGTGTCAGCCGAAGTTACATGTGGAAAATGTGGAGAAAAAATAAGCAACATGAAAATGCTAAAATCATTAAAAGATGTCATGAATCCTTATGATGGTAAATGTCCATCATGTGGACAAACATTATCAACATCAGAATTTTCTCTAGATGTTTCTGAAAAATAGATCTTATTTTCTCAAAAATAGATCAAAAAGACGAAAAACGAGTACGTCATAAGTCTTATTTACTCCAGTTTTTTTAAACAGTCTATGGAACTGAGCGAGGGGGTAGCGGAGCCTAAGAGAAGTGGTATCTTACAGTCTACATCAAAACGTGTAAGAATGATCTTCTCTGTTATGGCAAGTCCAAACAGAATTGACATTTTGAGAATCTTAAACTCAAAAGGTCCCTTGACTTATTCAGAATTAAAATCCCTCGCTGGATTCAAATCAAAAAAAGAAAGTGGTAAATTTGCATATCATCTGAGAAAATTACTCAGACAATCTTTGGTTGCACTCAACAAATCTGAAAGACGATATACTATCACAAATTTGGGAAAACTCGTCTTAAGCTTAGCTAGACAAATTGAAGAAAGATCAATCATTGAAAGCGGAAAGATGTATGTTCGAACTTCACATGAATCAATTGAAGAATTTAATTCTCATAAAATTATTCAATCGCTTGTAAGGGAAGGCAGCCTTCCATTAGAATTAGCACAAAAAATAACTGAAGAAGTTGAAAATAGAATTTACAAATATCAAACAACTTACCTTACTGGCTCACTTATACGTGAAATGGTAAATTCTGTACTGCTTGAGCATGGACATGAAGAATATCGCAATAAACTCGCACGCCTAGGCGTGCCTGTGTTTGATGTTCAAGAAATGCTCACAAACGTAGATGATGTAGATAACGGCGCAGAAGGCTTGCTTTTTAAAACAGGTCAAAGAGTCTTTGCAGAACATCTTCTTACAAACACTTTGCCAAAAGATGTAGCAGATTCTCATCTTTCAGGCGACTTACATATTACAAATCCTGGTATATGGTCATTAATTCCTGATACATTATTTGTTAACATTAAAGAATTACTTGAAGATGGAGTCGATCTTGGTGGAAAATATCTTGGTGTTACAAGAGTTCAATCCCTAAAAACTTTAGATGAAATAACTTCTGCATTATCTGTAATTATTTCATTACTTTCAAGAGAAGCTTCACAGGAAATTGTTTTAGATGGTGTTCCTCAACTTTTATCAAAACACGCAAAAAACATTTCAGAACTTGAAAGAAAACTAACTGATGCATTAGCAACTGCATCTACTACTGCAAAATATAACAAACAAAGTACAATGATTTCAATTCGATTACAACTTGGCTCTGATACAAAAATTGTCAATGCCATAATTAATGCATACAAAAGTTATAGTGAAATTACTCCAATTCCAAAAGTTGGATTAATTGTAGATTATGATAAAGGAAAATTATCTGATGTTTCCACCGCACTATCTGATATAATCTCACTTGGAGGAAAAGTAATGTTTGCAAAAGGACATGTGTCTAGTTCTGGTGTAACCAATACAACAAAAGGACCAGGATCTTTGGCAATTAAACTCCAATCAGTTTCTATTAATCTACCAAGACTTGCATTTGAATCAAATAAAGATGAAACTTACTTTAGAGCAAGATTAGCATTACTGATGAAACCTGCCCTTGCCTCAATGGCATTACGCAAAAAAGAAATTGCTGATCTAACTAGACGAGGTCTTAATCCAATTCTTGCAAAAAACACACAGTATATGCAAAAAAACTCCATTGGTCTTGTAGTAAATCTGGTTGGATTAAAAGAGGCTATTTTTAACATATTGGGATTTGAGGATTATAAAGAAGGCATAGAAGTACTTCTAAAAGTACTTGAAACAGCTGTAGACGTGGCTACAAAGAAGGGTAAAGAACTTGGTGATGTAGTGACTGTATGTATGACTGAAACTGACGGCGCAGACCGCTTTTCGAGCCTAGATGGGGAAAAATATGGTAAGAATTCTGTTCTCAAGATTACTGAAGATGACACTTATTCGCAAGGTATTGTCCTTAATTCCTCTGAAATACTAGAATATTCAAACAAAAGTGAACCTATAGTTGAATGTAACAAACTTTCCAAGATCTTGAATGGGGGTTTACTAGTAAAACTTCATGTTTCTTCTGAATCTAAACCAGAAGATATCAAAAAATCGATCGAAAAAGCAGCAGAATTAACTAATTCCTTCAACGTAATCAAAAAAGTCCCTATCTGTGGTG
>JAWVZS010000159.1:0-3047 GCA_033722055.1 Nitrosopumilaceae archaeon | reverse complement strand
TATTTTCAAAAATAAAAGGTGGTTTTCTAGGTGGTTTTGAACAAATTGTGGGAAGAGTTAGAATAGGGACTCAATATGGAAAAAGTAGTATCGATTTGTTAAGTGATTTAGCTAAACTAAAAGAGCTAGGAATTATCACTGAAGAAGAATTCAATTTAAAGAAAAAAGAAATTTTAGATCGAATTTAAAATTCAACTTTTCCTTTGTGTAATAAAAAACGAATAAATCAAAAGAATTCCTGAAACTAGTACTGCAACTTCGCCTGAACCCATTGTTTGGTTTGCATCAATTGGTTGATTGGATAAACTAAGAAATATCATTTGGATTCTTAAACTTGGAACTGCAAATAACCAAATTATTGCTGGTATTGTGGTAATAATGGAGCCAACTAATACCAATTTCTTTTTTGGGATGATTGTAATTGTAGCTAAAAACAATATGGTAAAAATCCATCCTGTTAGTAAAATTCCATAAATGAAATTTGAATAAAAATCAACTGTTACTCTGTTAGGATCCGAAAAATATATCATCAAATCTAATACTGATATTTTCAAATTCCCTATGGGAAAATTAACCACAATCCATGGAAGTATTCCACTTACAGCAAATATTCCTGTTGCAAGCAAAATAATTTTTTGATTCAAGCCAAAATATGATTTTTTACTCATTTACTATTTCTGAATTGGGATTTTCTTTTTAAATTGATTTCTTATTAGTAAAAGTTTTAATCTATTTTGAGTCAATTTTTATGCCTACTGCTGGATGTGATAAAAATGGACAAAGAAATTACTAACAAAAAAACAATTGTATTGCGTTCAAGAGTAAATGAAGAACAAGTACTAGAATTTGCAAATAAGAAAAAAACATCACTTTTTGGAAATGTTTTTTCTAGACCAAAACCAGAAGAAGTTGAAATCTCTTCAGTTGAATTATTCTATGAACCTTATTGGATGATATCTGGAAGCTATAGTGCAGATTATTATAGAAAAAATGCTTATGAAGTAGAAACAGATTCAAACGTAACTGAAGCGATTATAGGAAAAGGCACATTTCCTGTAACTACTGAATCTGGAACATGGAGTAAATTAAAAGATAGTTTCAAAGGTGGAGATAAACGCAATAAATTGAATATACCAGTAGAAGAACATGTTTTACTCAATATAGAAGAAAAAGTATTCTTAAATTCTGCTGGTAGTGAAATTAAATTTCCATACAAATTAGATTCTGATAATTTAGAAAACTTTCCAGAAGATGTACTAAAGGCTAACGAATCTAACATCCGTTCTACGTCAGTAAATGATGATGAAGCAGTGAAATTTTTAATTGATATACTTCAACAAGATTCTGAAGAAAATGTTAGAATGATAAAGGAAAAAATAATTGTTGATAATTTTTTTGAAATTTTTGTTCCTATCTATGAGGCAAGATGTGTTGCTTCGAATAATAAGGTGGAAGTTTTGCGTATTGATGCAATAGATCTTAAGGCTTTGTGATGCCAAAACTATAGAGTATTATTTGATACTTTTGTATTCCAGATAAATTGACCAAAAAATCTGCACCATTTTTTACTCGGAAACGATTTTTACTATATCTTGGTGTGGGGATACTTGTTCTGATTTTTATATTGGCTGACATGTGATTTGGTTTTAGTATAGAAAACCACCTTTTTGTTTAAAATAGATTTTAATATACCAAAGCGAGCTTTAATAATTAGATACTATCATGACTGAAGAAAAAAAACTAGATGCTACTGGATTATTCTGCCCAGAACCTGTCTTTAGAACAAAGATAGAGATTGAACGACTTCAGGTAGGTGACGTGCTTACTGTTTCTGCAGATGATCCTGCAGCAGAAGATGATATCTCGAGATGGGTTACTAGAAATGGTCATGAATTAATGGATATGAACAAAGATGGTAGTGTAATTACCTTTAAGATAAAAAAGGTGAAATAAACACTATGACTACAATTACTGACACTGATACTCTTAATCGAGTAGGCAATACCCCTCTTGTTAAATTAGACTCTCTTTCAAAGAATGGTTTAGATTATTTTGCAAAACTTGAAGGACACAATCCCTTTGGTTCTGTTAAAGATAGAGCAGCATATTGGATGATAAAAGATGGTGAAGAAAAAGGAATTTTAAAGAAAGGTAAAAGCATAATCATTGAACCTACCTCAGGAAACACTGGCATCGCTCTTACTGGCATTGCCAAACTATTGGGATATGAGGCAGAAATTGTAATACCTGAAAAAGCAAGTAATGAAACTAAAGAAATTATACAAAAACTCGGTGCTAAGATCTTTGAGACTAGTGATGATTTATGTCCAAAAGTTGGTGCTGGAACTGATCAAAGTATAGCCTTGGCTACATCTATTGCATCTTCAAGACCTGACACATATTACTCTCCAAATCAATATGCTAATGAAGCAAATTTCAAAGGACATTATTATGGAACAGGACCTGAAATATGGAAACAAACAGACGGTAAGGTAACTCATTTCTTTACTGGTGTTGGAACTGGAGGTACAATTACAGGAATTGGAGCATATCTTAAAGAAAAAAATCCAAATGTCAAAATTATAGGTTGTCAACCCCAACAAAACCATTTGATTCAAGGATGGAGAAACTTTGAAGAATCTGCAAAACCTGATTTATTCTTGAAACGAGAAAACGTCGTTGATGATTGGGTTAATGTTGATAATAAAGAAGCATTTTCTGTTGTCAAAGAAGTATTTGAAAAAGATAAGCTGCTTATCAGCCCATCATCTGCGGCAGTTTATGCTTGTATGAAAAAGTACTCTATTGATGGAGATGGTTGTGTAGTGGGAATTTTTGCCGATGATGGTAGAAAATTCAAAAGTGTCTATCAACAACAAGGAATTATGACTACAGAAGAATTTGATGCTGCTATAAAAGAAGCAAAACACATGTCTACTCTAGCTTACTAATTTTCCAAAACTCTCAAAAAACTATAATCACTCAGATAAATATTTGTCAACATCGATTGCTGCCATACATCCAAATCCAGCAGCTGTTACTGCTTG
>JAWVZS010000158.1:0-3056 GCA_033722055.1 Nitrosopumilaceae archaeon | reverse complement strand
GCACTTGCTTCTATTCCAATGTCATTTGCCCATCCTCACCCGGGACAACTAATGATTAATGGACATACTCGTCAAGCACAAACAGAACACATTCCTTTGACTGGCATGATTGGGATTGAAAAAACTACACTATTTTTCCATGCTCCAGAAAATAATCAACTGCCATGGGGATTTGTGGAAGGAAAAATTGCAAACCCTGTTAATGGGTATCCGATAATAATACAATTCTTCCAAGAGGGAGAAGCTAAACACTTTGCACAAGTTGATGTGGCAGATGATAACACATACGAGTACAAATTTAGGGTATTAAACATAGAAGATGATAAAAGAGTTGAACTCTTTGACGGTGATTATACTATAGTTGTCTTCAAAGTAGTTTACTTAAATTCACAGGTTTAGAACCCTCTTAATCCCTGAGGTCTTGCAATTTCTGGATGTTGTTTCATCCAAGAGATTTGCTCTAGCATTTTGTCTTTGTCTTGAGGAAATGTTCCCTTTATGGTATATGCATTAGAACCATGATTGGCTCTAAAGACAATTTCTTCTTTTGTTTGAATCTGTGAAATCAAACTTTCAAGCTCTTCTAGTGTTTGATCATCATTTAACCTGACAAATTCGCCTTGATACTTGTCAAGAAATTCTTGCTTGATTCCATTTTCCAAATACAAAGTAAGTGCTCCAACATAATTTGGTGAACAAGAGCTAATCACTTCTGCAGTTCCTTTGATGTGTTCTTTGGAATATTTTTGACCTCCTAATCCTAAAATTACCATACATGACATTATGTATCCAGCTTGTTTTGCTTTGTTTACTGCCTTGATTATTGTCTTGCTTGTTGCACCCTTTGTGACTTTTTTTAGTACTATGTCTGAACCTGTCTCAATTCCCAAATAGAACATGTCTAGTCCTGCTTTGTTTATCTTTTCTAGTTCTTCTGGAGTTTTTTTCAAAATATTCATTGGCATTGCATAACATGCTATTCTTTCAATATTTGGGAACTTTTCTCGAATGTAGCTTACAATCTTTATCATGTATTCCGTATCAAGGTTTAACGCATCGCCATCTGCAAGAAATACCCGTCTCGTTTGTGGCATGTATTTTGCCATCAAGTCAATTTCAGACTTTACTTGTTCCCATGGTCTCTCTGAATATTCCTTTGAACGATACATGTCACAAAATGAACACTCATTAAATGAACATCCAAGTGTTACTTGAAAAATTAGAGACTTTGCCTCAGAAGGTGGTCTATATAATGGATAATCATAATCTAAACTCATCAATTTGATTTCAACTAGTTTTAGATTCATTATGTTTTTTATAGTTTCCAGATAAATGACCGATTTCCCTAAATACCTTTTAATCAAATCTAACGCTCAAAGATAATTTATGACTAGTGATCCTCATACCACACGTCTGTTGTGGTTTTTGTTTGCAGGATCACGTGGTGGGTTAAACAGGTTAAGAATCATTTCTACAATAAAGAAAAAACCACTAAACACAAACCAACTAGCAAATAAATTGAATTTGGATTACAAGGCAATAAAACACCATATTGAGGTTTTACAAAAAAATAATTTGATAACAGCTGTAGGGGAAAGATATGCAATAACTTTTTTTATTTCACCATTGCTTGAGGCTCACTTGGAGGATTTAGAAGAAATTGAAAAAAAATTGGACAAAAGTAAATAAACGAAAAATAAGGGTAAATCCGTAAATGGGACCAGAATCTCTAGTTTTATCACTTGTTTCTATTGCCAATATGATAATCCTTGGAATCTTGGTGGCAATTTTTGGAAAAATGTATGTACAGACCAAAGCTCAGCTTCCATTAGGACTAATAGTAGTTGCTGCCATGTTGTTTTTGCATAACATTATAGGCTCTATGGCTTACTTTTCTATGGAAGAACTATTTTCTCATGACTTATTCCCATACATGTTAGGTGTTGGTATTGCAGAGCTAGGTGGTCTTTTGATATTTTTGAAGATATCTTTGGACTAGTTTAATTAAAGTAAATTGAAACCACACATTGTTGTTTCAAAAATACAAGGACTATCTAAAACTAAACAAAAATATTCTGACTGCATTTGTTGCCGCATTTGTAGTCTCTGCAATATTTGCACAAAGCATTGCAGAACAAGAAGATCATCTTAATACTACATATACCACAATTGTGGATTTTTCTGTTTTCTTTTCCACTTTTGCTGGCATGTTTTATCTTGATAATAGAAAGAAATACAGATTAGAATCTGGACAACTGGATTCTCCAAAACTTAAACATGATCTAGTACGATTAGTAACGTCTCTTGGAATATCTGAAGTTGTATACACTATTGTAAGGTGGTTTTTCCAATACTATTTTTTGACATTACAATATGATCCATATCTTGCATCAGTTATATCTCAGAGTATTGCTACAATAGTTTACATGATTGTTGTGAACTTGAGTGTAAAACTTACGAGGTTGTATAAAGATGGTACTTAGCGTATATGTTGATGGTTCTGGCGGTCCAAATGGTGGATTTGGATATTTTGTAAAAGAGACAGGAAAATCATTCTATGAGAAAAAACCAGACATTACAAACAATCAGGCCGAATACATGGCAATAATTGCAGCTCTCAGAGAATTTTCTAACTCTGGCGAATCTATTATCGTATACAGTGATTCAAAAAACACCATCAAACAACTAAATCATGAATTTGCCATTAATAACGAAATTCTAAGAGAGTTTGCACGAGTCGCATGGGAATTAATTGGAAAATTCTCCGATATCAAACTAGAATGGGTTCCACGCAAAGAAAATCTTGCTGGAAAGATGCTTGGAAGCTAAATTGAGATCAGAAATTTCAAAAATAACTTTATTATACAAAACCTCTTGAAGCAACTTAAATGTCAGAATCTGTCTTTTTGTCACCAAAGTCAATTGCAATTATTGGCGCATCAGACAGAGAAGGCAGTGTAGGTGCTACAATTACAAATAATATTCTCAATGGATTCAAGGGTACTGTTTATCCAATCAGTCCTAGCAGACCCAAAATCTTTGGAAAAAAAGCATTC
>JAWVZS010000157.1:0-3074 GCA_033722055.1 Nitrosopumilaceae archaeon | reverse complement strand
CTTTATCACCTGAAGGTCCAGGTGGACCTGTAGGGCCACGATCACCAACAGGGCCTTTGTCACCTGTTGGACCTTTATCGCCTTGCAAACCCGGAGGACCAGTAGGACCTTTGTCACCTGGAGGTCCAGATGGGCCTGTAGGGCCTTTATCGCCTTGTGGTCCAGGTGGACCAGTAGGGCCTTTTTCTCCGGAGTAAGAACTAGAAACAGAATGAGTTGCAGGTTTTTTTGTTGGTGTGGGTTCTTTTGTAGTTGTATGTTCAGGCTTTGGAGCAGGTTTTTCAGAAGGTTGTTGTAGTGGAACTTCAAATGAAGAATGTAAAGTAGAAAACTGATCAGTTACAACTATCCAAATTTTATTTTTTGACAAAACTTCAGACGGAATAGGATTATCTGAAGAGCCAAGTGTTTCAGAGAAAAACCCATCCTTTACTCTAAGATGATAATTACCCCTCCATAATGCCTTGAAGTTTTTATTTTTAAGACTGTCTTCAGAAGGCTTACTATCTACAATAGATATTTGGACTTCATAAACGCCAGGTTGCTTGAAGGGTGCTTGTCCTTTTACTTCTAATTTTGAGGATGACACTATCGTTGATTTAATTATGAAGTATTTCTGTATTTTCAAACAATCATATGCATTGTGCCTGTAAATAGGCTCAAATCAGGAATAGTATTTATCTAGAGAAATTGCCAAATTATGTCTGATGGGAAGATTTGGGAAAAAATCCAAAGAGGATGAACCAAAAGAAGTAGAAGAAACAAGTCTAGTGGATCCAGACTATAATAGAAAAAAGCTGTTGAAAAAAGGCATCAATTTAATGGCCGATGAAAAATTAGAAGATGCCGCAGAAGCTTTTGAGCAAGCATTACGAATTGACCCAGAAAATGTTGAAACGTTATTAAAATTAGGATATGCCAGATTTCATTTAGATCAACATTCTGATGCATTAAAGGTATATGATAAAATTCTAGATATTGATGTAACAAATCCAGAAGCATGGAATTTGAAGGCATTAGTACATTATGAACAAAAAAATTATTCTAAAGCATTAGATGCAGTTGAAAAAGCAGTAGAGTCAGATCCTACATATGGAATGGCTTGGTACAACAAAGCATGTTTTCTATCATTATTGAATCAGATTCCAGAGTCTTTAGAATCTCTAAAGCGTTCTATTGAGATTGATGTAAAAAATGCAAGAAAGGCCGTAAAAGACAAGGACTTTTACAATGTTAGAGTTGAAGAAGGTTTCAAAAGAATTATCGAAGTAGTAGTTTTAGAATCAGTAAGACAAGGATATCACACAATTGGTTCTATTGTGTGGACTACATTTCTAAACAAAGCTGATGCAGAAGACGCATTAAACAAATTGATAGAAAAAGGATTAATTGTAAAACATGAAAAAAGAGAAGGATTTCACAAAATTCCAACATATGATTTAGGTCCAGAATTAGCAAAAAAAGTTGGAACAGAAAAGAAAACAGTATTTGGTCTTACTAAAAAGAAACTACCAGAACCAGTAAAGAATCTAAAAGAGCTCAATGAAGCAATTCAACAAGTAAAAGATTCAATTGAAGATGAAGATGTTGAAAAAACAATTGAAAATTTTGAAATTTTTATCGACCCAAAAAAATGCGGTCCACTAATGATTGAACAGTTCTTTGAAGAACATAGAGATATCCGGTTATGGAAAGTTAGACTAAAAGATAGAGGCGTAGATTATTTGAAAGACAATAAAGAAAAAATGCTCAACATGTTTGATAATGTAGAAGTGACACTTACAAAAAAGTTAAGAAACGAAATTTCTTATTCTGCAGACAAGTCCCAATAATTTGCATCTGGTTGTTTTTCAGTAGGTTTTTCCAAATTCTTCCATTCTTTGAAAGAACGTACGTAAAGTTTGACATTAGGCATGTCAATGGATTTTAATGCATAGTAAGCAAGTCCAGAAAGTGTGCCTACACTACCACAATAAGTTATAATTTCAGATTTTGAATCAATTCCACGATTTTCTAACAATCTTTTCATATCTTCTTTTGGTCTAAGAATTTTGTCTGGAGTAGCCAAAGTACGATAAGGAATGTTGACAGCCCCTGGAATATGCTGTTCAAGATAATTTAATCGCTCTCGGTTATCAACAAGAATGGTTTCAGGTTTAGTTTTTGCAGATTCCAAATAATCAACTGTTGCCAAGATTTCAGGTTTTAAGTTTAGAGAATGCTCCTTTGAAGAGATTTCTGGGGTTTTATCGTCTTGTTCTAATCCAAGTGATCGCCATTGACCATACGTGGTTTCTAAAAGAGAAACATCAGAATGTCCAATATATTCAAGTGTCCAGGCTACTCGAGATGCCAAAGCACCAAAAGTATCATCATAAACAACTACTGGTGTTTCATCATCAATTCCCATTGATTTTGCTAGTTTTACAACGCGTTCTGGACTATCATCAGACAGTAAAGTAGCTAATGGGAGATTTACTGCTGTAGGAATGTGATTTTTTTTGTATTCGTCTTCTTTTCTTACATCAATAACACGGATGCTTTTATCACGTATCTCAGATCTTAATGTATCAACATCAGTAGTAATTTTGACAGTCTTTTGACTCATGCAGCACATTCACCCTTACCTGTTTTTGTGTGATAGCTGGTATCACTTCCATAGTCTGAGTAAAAATCAGGGTCTTCTTCTTTTGTTGGAGGGACAGTAAGAGGTGAAATTACCTTTTTCAAATCATTTAATGATTTAATTTCAGAGTCGTCTTTTCCCTGAACAACTCTATGAATCCAAGTTTTTAGATCATCATTTGGTTTTTTGTTTTGTTTGAAAGCTTCAATTATCTTTAAAATTACAGGAATTACTCGTTTTGCTGGAATTCTAACAAGACTTTGACCTAACATGGCATCCCCATCTGCCCTTCCACCAAGAGAAAGCATGTAGCTAGGATACATATCACGTCCTACTCTACCTCCACCACCAAAGAATCCAATTGTGGCAATTCCATGTTGGCCACAAGAGTTCGGACAGCCACTTATTTTGATTGATGATTCTCTTAAATCATCATCTTCATCTAGTT
>JAWVZS010000156.1:0-3083 GCA_033722055.1 Nitrosopumilaceae archaeon | reverse complement strand
CAACGGTCATAGTGTAACCATAATAGTATGGGCCAGCAGAACCGTCTTTTTTGAATCCCTCGAAAATGTCATCTACATCAAAAAATGATCTTGACATTCTCTTGAAGACTCTTTCAAACTCGTCATCGAACATTGTCATATTCACCTATGTAATGTAATACACATTACATTATATAAGTATTACTTACATAACCATATTCTATTACATAATCCTATTATAACTGACATTATATAATATTATTTGATGCGTGTAGCAGGCATGTCAGTTCCAGAGGCAGTACGAGAAATAATCACTAGGAATAGATCAATCTATGATTGTATGAAAATGGATTTGATTAACTATACAGCATTAGCGATAAAAATTCAACCAGAAGTAGAAAAAGAGATTGGGCGAGCTGTCAATCTCAATACTATAGTAGTCGCAATCAAAAGATACGCCGACTCTTTTGTAGAAAAGGAAGAAATCAAAGACGAATCGGTTTTAAAAAATGCAAGGTTATCCTTG
This sequence comes from Nitrosopumilaceae archaeon, assembly GCA_033722055.1. Classification (GTDB taxonomy): domain Archaea; phylum Thermoproteota; class Nitrososphaeria; order Nitrososphaerales; family Nitrosopumilaceae; genus CAYWRD01. Next base: position 2,578 of record JAWVZS010000156.1, on the reverse strand, counting down.
CAAGATGGGATAATGGACATCAAGTTTTCAACAAAAGACTCTACGATGGATCCTATGGACATATTGAATAAGTTCTCAAAAATTACAACTGATTATGATTTTTTTAGATTGGCAGATTCCTTTAGATTCTTAACAGAAGATGTTGAAGACATCAGACAAATTTTTGGAGATTTATCGGATAGAGAGGATCTATTCAGTACAGGACTCGCAAAAATCAGGATTTCTGTGCCTTTGAATCAAAATCAATCGGATGTAGTATCATATGTTGCCGAGGTTTTACACAATAATGGCATATACATCGTTAATGCATTTTTCAGCCAAGACAGCATAACTATAATTTTGAATGAAAAGGATGCATCAAAAGCCTATGAGATTTTACGGACAGAGATTTCTAAGGAAATCTAGCTCATAGGATATATTCAGTGATTCTCTGGGTAAATTATTGGCACGAAATAAACGAAAAATTGTTGTTTTAGGTGGAGGATTTGCAGGGGTAGAGTGTACTAGAAAATTAGAAAAACTATTCAAAGACGATCCAAATATTGAGATAGTTTTAGTTAGCGAAGATAATTTTTTGCTTTTTACTCCAATGCTGCCTCAGGTTGCATCAGGTATGATTCAAACTAGACACATAGTCATGCCAATTAGAACCATTACAAAAAAAGCAACATTCTATGAGGGCAGAGTCAAAAACATAGATCCTTATGGAAAAATAGTAAATTTGTGGGGAAGTGGAGAGAAACGAGGAATTTCTCTTCATTATGATTTTTTAGTAGTTGCATTAGGCAGTGAAACTAACTTTTTTGGAATGAGTGATTTGGAAACCAATTCCTATCAAATGAAGACTCTCAATGATGCAGTGATGGTTAGAAACAGAATCATAGACATGTTAGAACAAGCAGAGAATGAAACAAACCCAGTTTTGAAGAAAAGCTTATTGACATTTGTAGTGGTAGGCGGAGGATTTGCAGGAATAGAAACAGCTGGAGAAATTATGGATTTGTTATTAGATGTTCGAAAATATTATCCAAATATTACACGTAAAGATATCAAGGTAGTAGTTTTAGAAGCTCTTCCTAGCATACTACCAGGATTTACTGAAAGTCTTGCAAAATTTGCACAAAAAAAACTAACAGAAAATGGGGTAGAAATCAAACTGCGTACAGCCGTGACCAGTTTTGATGGAGATGAAGTTATGATAAAAAATCTCGAAGAAGAAGATGAGGAAGAAGCAATATCAGCAATACAAACAAAGACAGTGATTTGGACTGCAGGAGTCACTCCAGTCAATACAATCAAGAGATCATTATTCAAAACTGAAAAAGGAAAAATCATAGTAAATGAAAACCTAGAAGTCAAAGACTTTCCAGGAGTTTTTGCCATTGGGGATTGTGCGTTGTTTGTCGATCCTAAAACAAAAAAGCCCTATGCACCAACTGCTCAGCTTGCAGAGGCAATGGCAAAGACAGCTTCTTACAATTTGTTTGCATTAATAAAAAATCAAGAAAAAAAAGAGTTTGAATACGAATCAAAAGGCCAGATGGCAATAATTGGTAAAAGAACAGGGATTGCATCATTTCTGGGAATGAATATTCATGGGTTGATTGCGTGGATTCTTTGGAGGAATGTCTATTTGTCAAAGATTCCAACATGGGATAAAAGATTCCGAGTATTTTTGGATTGGACCGCAGATATTTTCTTTGACAGAGATATAGCAAGGCTGAAGTTTATGGTAAGAGAGCCTGAAAAAGAATACAAAGAATTAGACGAGGTTGATGATGTTTGGTAAAAAGAGAATACCCCCTTTCATGCACAAAATAGCCGATCTTGTAAAGTTCTAACTAAACTCTAGCTCTTCTAATTCCAATAATTACAGCTACGGGCATTCCAACATACATTCCCAGATTAAGAATGATCAAACTAATTCCATAACCTAATACTTCGTATTCGGAATCTGCATGTGTCATTATTGAAAGTGTTGAAAGCATGGGTGTAATTGCAAGTTTTACAAATTCTTTGAATGTTGGATTTTCACGCTCTATATCAGCTATTGTTGGAGAAAATGAATAGTATAATTGGTTAAATCCAGTCATAAAGGCAGCACCAGAAGCAGTATTCATCAATTGAGTGTCACGAATCTCTCTAAGCATTTGTACTTGTGGAGCCAATTCACTTCCATATGCGGCAGTAGCAATTAAACAACCACCACCTTCTGATACTTGCTCTAATGGGTTGTCAGAAATTATTTCTTGTATGCCCTTTTCCTCATTAGTTAATTCAAATGAATTCAAAGTTTCTTCAAAGTTTGGAAGATATCTATCAAAAAAGTTCTTATCATTACTATATGAGAAAATGTAAAAATTATCTGCTGCTCTGATGGTAGTTTGTCTAAATTGAACCTCTATATCTAATCCATCCTGAGTCTTAAAGAATCCATTTGCATTAGTTTCTAATGCAGGTTTTCCATCAATAGATTTTTTATTGTTAGATATTACTACTATATTTCCTTCATCTATTGAGGGTTGAAGTTTTTCTTTCTGTTCTTGTAAATAGTCATCAATGGATTTTCCTGAATGTT
>JAWVZS010000155.1:0-3092 GCA_033722055.1 Nitrosopumilaceae archaeon | reverse complement strand
GTCTCTTCTAGTATCGTACTTTCAGTAATTATTGCACCTATTTGTGAAGCAGACGCATATTGTGAATACCCAAACAAGCCTAAACCTATTACAAACACAATGATTAATCCCTTCTTTTTTGAGGATTTCATGCCTGTTGATTACAAAATTCCTTTTTAACATAAAAGAAAAAATTTCCAATTATATTGTGTAAAAGATTTGATCTAGTCTTAAAGCACATTAGAGCTAACAGGATAAATCAAAATCTATACCATAATTGATATGGCAAAGGTCAAAATCAAGCTCGGAGAAAACGAGGTTGAGATTGATTCAAGGGATTTTTATGTAGATAATCAATCTATTGGCGAAGTCATTGAAAGTATTTCCAAACATATTCCAGAAAATTCTGCTAAAATAGTTTACCAAACACAACCAGAACCACAAAATCAATCAGTCTATGAAAATCAGGAAACCACTGAAACTCCTACATACGACAGTTTAGATTCATTAGAAAACGCAGAAGTATTTGAACCAGAATTTGATGCTCCAAAATTTCTTGCATCTTATGAGATCAAACCAAAATTAAAAATCTTACAAACTTCAGGATTCTTTGATACTTCCCGTACAGTAACTGAAACAGTTCAAAAACTAAGAGAGTATGGGTGGGCAGCTAGTTCTCTTGATGTCTCAAAAATATTAACAAATATGGCTATGAATTGTGAAATGCAAAAAAGTGCCCAAGAAAACAGAAATTATTATTCTACAAGAAATCAAATAATTACAAACTAGTATAGTTACATTTTTCACACGAAGAAAAAGTTTCTCCTTCCAAATGATCAAAATGTGTATTACACTTGTTGCAAGTATGATGCATATCAAAATAACCATCTGGTTCTTTTTCACTAGTTTGATTTGAAATCAAATCGGTACTACCACATTTTATACAATGACATCCACAATCTATTTTCATAAATAATTATTCAAACAATCTATGTATAGTTCTTGTGCATAATGTGTCTGTTGAAGAAAAAACGTGAGATTCCAATAGAAATTGATGATCACTTTAGATTATATGGAAAAGAACCCTGGGAAGTAGAATATAACGAAAAATGCCCAGTTTGTAATGTCAGAATTGATGAGTATGGATTTTGTTCTTGTGGATCTAGCGGAGATTAAATTTTCTAGCAAGAGGGATTATTGCAATTATACTTAATGACAAAATTAGTATAGCTACTGGAAATTCTGGAACCACAGTTGTTCCAATAATTGTTATCTCCCCTGATGTGTCAGGTCTAAAATTTAGCCATACATGAGTTCCATTATTGATGTACTTGTTGAAAAATATCTTTTCATCTTCTAAATATACTTGATATGGCTCCCATAACAATTCTAATGGAATAATTGTTGTTACAAAATCATTATCTGACTCTACATTAAAACTGATACTCTTTGATGGTTGATCAAAGAAAAAATTATCAATACTTCCATGTGTTTTTGTAATTACGATGAATTCTTGACTTTCCCAACTTACTTTATGACTTGTCCTTGGTTCATTAGTTGAATATTCTAATTTCATTTGGCATCCATGACACATCATTCCTTCTCTTTCTCCCAAATACACTGCTCGGTTGTTAGCAAAAATCAATTCAATATTATCAGGAAAATAAAACGCAGTACTTTCTAAATAACGAAAATCCCATGTCCATAAATTATTTTTTAGTTCTAACCCTCCTTCAAGATCATACTCTACTATTACTTCATCTTCTGTAGGAAGAATTAGTATAGCTTCATTTTCGCCAATTACTGCATGTTGTTTTTCTTCCCCATCTACATCATGTATTGTTATGTTTGTTTTAATTCCATCAATTAATTCCACTTGTCTTGGCATAGTAGGTCCCTCTACAACATGTCTTACGTGCACATGCCCGTCTGTTTTGATTGTTACTTCTACTAGTTTCTGTTTTGCTTTTTCTGCAAATGAAATTTCTTGTGCTAATGAATTAGGAATTGTTACAAATAGTAAAATTATGATTATTCCAGTAAGGATTTTCTTCATTTATTCCACTGTGACACGTAACATCTTTGCTTCTTGCAATGGACAATCATTATTGTCTCTTGGAAGATTTACAATCTTATCTGCAACATCCATTCCTTCTATTACTTCTCCAAATACAGTATATTGCTTATCTAGGAATGTACTGTCGCTTGTAACTATGAAAAATTGAGAGCCTGCACTGTCTGGATCCATAGCCCTTGCCATTGAAACTATTCCTCTTAGATGAGAACGAGAATTAAATTCAGCCTTTATTGTATATCCTGGACCACCTGTACCCCAAGTACTTTTGTCACTTGCTTTCGTATTGGGATCTCCGCCTTGAATCATAAAACCTGGTATAACTCTATGAAATAGTGTACCATCATAAAATCCAGATTTGGCTAGTTTCTCAAAATTTCTAACTGTTTCAGGGGCTAATTCAGGTAATAATTTAAACGAGATATTTCCATGATTAGTTTCTATATGTACTGTACTCAATGAAATCCGATGTAGTGTATTATCATAAGAGTCTTTTTGTATAATCACAAAATTCTTTATCATATCTTTGATTATTTTATAAAAAACTGAAAAGCTAGTACGTATTTCGTTTTCTTGATAATAATTAAAAAACTAAATTGATTTTTTCCAAGTCTTCATTTTAATTCATTTTGTAGAAAATAGTCTTATATAACACAAGTAAAACTAAACTTTCGTGAATCGTACAAATCAGAGCACAGTAATTAAAGAAGCAATTAACTCTTGTCTGGAAAAAGGCATTACTGACAAACAAGATATCTATACAAAAGTTGTTGATGAGCTTGGTGTTCCACGTCCAACAGTCAGAAGAGTAGCAAGAGATCTTAGAAATGAATTATTACAAAAAATCAAGATCCTTCAATCTGATCTGCCTCAATCTAATACAACTAAAGAAGACGATTAATTTTTCTCTTCTTTCTTTTTAGTCACTTTCATATCTCATTTTCAGCATTACGGTTATAAACTAGAATTTTTTTGAAAATAATATGGGTTATGTAAAAAACCACCTTGCTACCTTAGTCATGGGTGTGTTTGCTGCTAT
>JAWVZS010000154.1:0-3125 GCA_033722055.1 Nitrosopumilaceae archaeon | reverse complement strand
CTCTACTCTTCAATAAAATTCTGTTGTTAGGATTTAGTAGAGAATTGAATCACGGTGGATTTTTAGTTCCTTGACATCTAGGGCATGTGTTGGAACTAAGTTCTGTTCCACACTTTCTACATGATTCAATTCTCATTATTTTTGATTATTCTATTATAGATGATTTAGTCAACACACAAGCTGACCATTCCATATTGTTCCAATTTGCAATTATCAACACTTTCTTTTTTACCAAGTAATTTCTGATTACTCTAATGGCAGAATTTTCAAGGATTGAACCTTCGTATTTTTCAAAAGATGCCTGTAGATTAGTATGGGAAGGAACGGATGAAGATGATTATGATGTTGTGGTTTTAAACAAAGGTGAAATCGATCAACTAGTTGAAATTCTCAAAAATAACAATGTTGGCAAAGTAGAATTAGAAGATAATTTTAGTGAAATTTTAATTAATTCTGATGTTATTCAGTTTAGACTAAAAGAACGTAATCAATTAGAGGCAGAGACCAAAAATTTTACAAAACAAATTTTAGATTATGCCAAAGTACCTCATGAACCATTAAGTGTTAGCGTTACCTCTAAGGAATTTTATCCATCCACTTTGACACAAAAAGATACCAAGCCCAATCAAAGTGATTCTGATAAAAAACAATCTCTTTTACAAGCAATACTGTCTGGGGATGCAAAAAAAGTAGAACAAGAAGTATCTGAATCTGATTTGTTTCGAATTTTCTCAAACAGACGTTCTACACGAAAATTTTCAAAAACTAAAGTTGAAGATTGGAAAATTGAAAAAATTCTTGCTGCAGCAGACACTGCGCCTACAGCTGGAAACTTTCAAGGATTAGAAGTATATTATGTAAAAAATAAAAAAGTCAAAGAAGCACTTGTTGAGGCAGCAAACAGACAACCTTTTGTCAATGCTCCACTAGTTCTTGTTTTTTGTATGAATCCAAGTAGAGTTAAAATGGATTTTACACCAGAAATTCTTTCCAAATTCTCATTACAAGATGCTACATTGGCTGCTGCTTACTCTCAATTAGCTGCACATGCGCTTGGTTTGAGCTCTATATGGGTTGGCATGATTGATGAAGAAAAAGTAAAACAAATTCTTGGAACTGAACTGAATCCTTCTTCGATTTTGTGCATAGGCTATCCAGCTACTAGAAAGCCTCCAAAATCTAGAAGAAAACTAAAAGATCTAATTCATGTAATAGATTGATAAGTATCGATTTTGATGTAGTTTTATAATGACTGATCTTTATGATGAGGCAGCTCAAAATTTTTTAGAACTTGCCAGTTCTCAACGATTAGAAATTCTATTTAGCTTACTTCAGAAAAGAACAACCCCTACTTTTTTGGCAAAAGAAATAGGTGCAACAAAACAAGAAGTTCATAGAAATTTTTCAAGATTGGAACAAAGTAGATTGATAGAAAAAGACAAGGACGGTAAATACAAATTAACAACATTTGGTCAGACCATTTGTACTCAAGTACCATCAATTGTTTTTCTGGCACAAAATAGAAAATACTTTGAAGATCATACGTTTGAAAAAATTCCAACAAAATTCATTATGAGGACTGGTCAACTTGCATCTGGAAAACATATCAAAGGAGTTTCAAAAACATTGGAAACCTGGAAATCTATGTACAAAAATGCTGAGGAATATATCTATGAAATTCTAACTGAAGTTCCTTTAGATTTGATTGAACCACTAATCAAACGAGTAAAACAAGGAGTAAAATTTCACTATGTGTTCTCAGAAGATATTGTTGTTCCTAAAGGAAGAAAGGCATTATTAAAAAAATTAGGTTTTGATAAACTAATTGAAAAAGGACTAGTTGAACGCAAAATGGTCAAAGGCGTTAATACCGTATTGGTATTAAACGAGAAAGAAGCCTGCGTGTTATTTCCTACCTCTGATGGAGAATCTGATATCACTGAAATGCTGTATAGTGATGATCCTATGTTTCATGAATGGTGTTTGGATTATTTTAGATACTGTTGGTATGGATCTGATGTTTTCAAAGAAAGCAAATTAAAAGAATGATTTGGGAGTTTATCCGTTGAATGTTGCAGATAAACTACTAAAAAACAAACTTGTTTGCAGCAGCTGTAATAGAAGTACTATGTTTTTACTAGTAGATGACGTTGAATGTGATTATGGTATACATACCCTGATTCAATGCCCTAAATGTCAAGAGCTTTTCTCAATTGATGGTCCATGCAATGCATTTGAAAGTTTGTTAATGTTGGTTAAATTCAATCCAAAAATACTTTCTGATGATTACATTAGAACCTATGCTACGTCTGTACATCCCTGTAATCCCAATTAGACATATCTTTCAACTAGTTTTTTGAAAAAGAGTTTAACTTACAGTTGAAATCCGTCAAACTTGTGGTTTATATCAAATCTGACTTTCTCATATTTGATGACACGCAGTTTACGTATGACAAAGAATGGGATTTTGTTTAAAAAAAATGAACAACGGGTTTACCTTGATCCAAAAGTTGCAGATCCTGAAGGTGTAAACTTTGTTTCTCATGCACATATTGATCATTTGCCATCCCAAAATGGAGGAACTATTCTGGCATCTGTGGAAACAAACAAGATCGCCAATATGCGCGGATTCAAAATGAAAAACCATGTTGATGCAATCAAAGATTTTGAGTTATTTGACACTGGTCATATTTTGGGTGCTAAAGGCTTGCTTTTTGATGATGTTTTCTATACTGGTGATATTTGTACCAGATCTAGGGGATTTCTTAAGGGTGCCAAAATCCCAAAATGTAAAACGCTAATTACTGAATGTACTTTCGGTCTTCCAGAATTTAATTTTCCTTCTCTTTTAGAAATTAAAAATCAAGTAAACAATCTAATTTCAGACTTGTATTCTAAAGGAATACCGGTAATTTTACTAGGATATCAGTTAGGAAAAGCACAGACCATTACACAACTATTTGGTCATTGGGAACCTCTGTATTTTCATGATTCTGTGAAAACGATGAATGATTTACATATACAACTAGGCGTGAATCTGAAATCTGGTATGGGCCATAGTGAGGCTGAAAAACTTGGTCTACTTGAAAAAAAGCCTTGGATAATGGTTGCGCCAATGATGTCTT
>JAWVZS010000153.1:0-3140 GCA_033722055.1 Nitrosopumilaceae archaeon | reverse complement strand
TGGAGTTCTTTGAGAGAATAGGTGTTGTAGGTAGTCTCTTGAAACTTCAACTTCTGCATGTATTCCTATTAGCCCTTTTTTCAAATCTACTAATCTTACATGCATTTCCCATGGTTTTGTTAGCTTAAGATTAAGTCCATTTCCAATTTGGTTTGGTTGTTTATGTTCAAATTTTACTTTAGTAAATCCCTCATCTGAAAATATTTTGAGTAATTCATCATAGCTTTTCTTTACGACAACATGTAGCTGCTCTAGTCCTTCTTTGGCATCTACTTCCACGTCGTGTTTTAATCCATCTAAAAATGAAATAGTCTTTGGATACTTTGTTAGATATTCCATAAATCACGTCACAGAATTTCCTATATTTAAACTCGAATATGAAATACGAAATTAGTTTTTTATATAATTTGATAAACCTCTGATGTAGACACACTGATCTGGTGATATTGCCAGTTCGCTAGGATCTATTATTCTATCTGTTAATTTTGTTTGTGAGTCTCTGATTATTGCAAATGGTTTAGATTCTCCACCTTCGCCCATTTTGTGATTTGCAATTGTAGCTAAATTATCGGCTACTGCTTGAAATGTAACTTTGAGTGGATTTCCATTAAGATCCTTTTTGGCTCTCATGTCTAATACTGGTTCTATGCCAGCACATGAAATAGCAACCCCTGTTGTACCTATTCTAGAGGGCATTAATCTACTGTCTACTAGGATAATTCCTACATGAATTAAATAATTCAAAAATATTTTTCGTCTGATTTGTTCTGCAATAAGATATGGCTCTTTTGGATAAAGAATAACTGCCCCTCTTTTAGCATTTGATTTATCAATACCTGCGTTGGGGGCCAAAATATTATCTGATGAAGTAATCACAAACCCTGCTATTCCACCAAAGATTATGTCAGATTCTCTAAGGATTATTTCAGCAATTTCTGGTTTTATTTGAAATTTCTTTGAAACATCTAGTCCTTGTTTTGAAGTTTTGATTTTTGGGAGTTCAATTACTCTTCCCTGTGAATTTGAAATGTATTTTGTAGATATGACTAGTATGTCCCCATCAACTAGTTTTGTTTCATTTTTTTCCAAAGTTTCAACTAGTGCGCTGAATAAGTCGAATTTTCCTTCTTTTTTTTCTGCAAAAAGTGGAAAAACCTGCAATACCATGAATTTTTAATACTACATTTCTTTTTTATTGTTCTGAAAACCTTTTAATCGGTAAAAAATGCTTTTTCGATTATGAATATAGTTGAAAAGATCCTTGCTCGTGGCTCTGGCAAAGAAAAAGTATCTCCAGGTGATGTTATCTTTGCAAATGTCGACAAAGCAATGGTTCATGATGTATCTGGACCAGGAGTTCTAAAAGTATTTGATAAACTCCAAAAACAAGGCATTTCTGTTGATAAGTTATGGGATCCTTCTAGGGTGTGGGTTGCAGAAGATCATTTTGTTCCCTCAGCTGAAAAAATCTCTGCAGAAAATATTGTAAAGTTATCTAATTTCACAAAAAGCTATGGTGTGACAAAACATTTCAAATATGGTATGGGTCAATATGGAATTTGTCATACACTATCTCATGAGGAAGCATTAGTTTTACCTGGTGAAATCTATGTGGGGGGAGATTCTCATACTAATACAACTGGCGCATTAGGATGTTTTGCATGTGGACTAGGTCATACAGATATAGCTTATGTTTTACTTAACGGAAAAATATGGTTTAAAGTTCCTGAAACATTACATTTTAAGCTAAATGGAAAATTACCTGACCATGTGATGGCCAAGGACTTTATTTTAAAAATTATTGGTGATATTGGAACTGATGGCGGTAATTACAAAACGATGCAATTTGGAGGTACTGGTGTTGAAGAAATGTCTGTTGAAAGTAGATTGACACTGTGTAATATGACAACTGAAGCTGGTGCAAAAAATGGTATTGTAGAGCCAGATCAAAAAGTCACTGATTATCTTACTCAACGTGGTGCTAACAATATTTCATTAATTCATGGAGATGATGATGCAGAATATGAAAAGACATACGAGTATGAAGCATCTGAAATGGAACCACTTGTAGCAAAACCATTTTCTCCTGAAAACATTGCAGTTGTAAGAGAAGCTCCATCAGTAGAATTAGACAAATCATACATTGGTTCGTGTACGGGTGCAAAATACGAAGATCTTGTAGCAGCAGCTAAAATTCTCAAAGGTAGAAAAGTGAAAATAAGAACAGAAATTCTACCTGCAGCAATTTCAATTTACAAAAAAGCAATGGAAGATGGATTACTACAAATTTTCTTAAATGCAGGTGTTACTGTAGGTCCTCCTACTTGTGGTGCTTGCTGTGGAGCACATATGGGTGTTTTAGCTAAAGATGAAATTTGTATTAGCACAACTAACAGAAACTTTCCAGGAAGAATGGGACATGTTGATTCTCAAACATATCTTGCATCACCAATGGTTGCAGCAGCATCTGCTGTCACTGGAAAAATAACAGATCCGAGGGATTTGAATTGAAAGGCAACGTAATAAAATATGAAAAAGATAACATCGATACTGATGTTATAATCCCAGGACAGTATTTGAAAATACATGATTATGCAGAACTTGCAACTCATGCAATGGAAGGATTGGATCCTGAATTTCACTCAAAAGTAAAAGAAGGTGATTTTATCGTGGCTGGAAAGAATTTTGGTTGTGGTTCATCACGTGAACATGCTCCAATAGCATTGTCTCATTGTGGAATCAAAGCAGTTCTCGCATTATCTTTTGCAAGGATTTTTTACCGAAATTCAGTAGATGGGGCATTCTTATTGCCAATTGAAATTGATGAGGATGCGTACAAGAATATCTCAAACTCTGATCAACTAGAAATTAACATCGAAAATAACGAAATTAAAAATTTAACAAAAAATCAAACATACAAAATGAAGCCTTTCTCAGAAATAATTTCAAAAATAATAGAAGCAGGCGGTCTTTTTAATTACAAACCTGATTAGATAGAAATGGGAAAAACATTATTTGAAAAAATTTGGGATGCCCACGTTGTTTCTGAGAAAGAAAATGGCCCTTCCTTAATTTACATTGATAGACATTTAGTTCACGAAGTTACATCTCCCCAGGCTTTTGATGGTCTGCGAATGAAT
>JAWVZS010000152.1:0-3148 GCA_033722055.1 Nitrosopumilaceae archaeon | reverse complement strand
TGAAAATTAATTCATTGGAAAAGACATAGTCAAGGTCAAGCTCTTCTTTGAGTCTGTCAGTCATAATTGTAAATCCTCCAGAAACTGCCATTAGTTTCCAGCCAGCCGATTTTAGAATTCGACACGCCTCACGTGCACCAGTCATTATTGGTAGTGAATCAGCTACCTGTTTGCATATTTCATGATCAAGACCACGTAATGCTTCGACACGAGTTCGTAATCCTTCTTCCCAATTTATGGCCCCTTGAATTCCTTTTTTTGTAATTTCCCAAATCTCTTTTTCTTTGTTTAATTTTTCAGCTAAAATTGGTAAATATTCGGCGTCATAAAGAACCCCTTCTACATCAAAAATTACTAGCAATTGATTTCTAATGTCAAGACAAAAATCTAAATATATTAATGTAAAGTCGAAATAGTTCTAAAAAATTAAGATCTAATCTATAAACCAACGAATATTCTATCATATGAAATTAAAAAAGTAATAGTAGAATTGTCCAGTTAGTTCATAGCAGAAACTGCTTCTTTACAAGTTGGACAAGTACATTGACAATCTGCGCTGCAAATACAAGCTCCTTGCATTTCACAATCACATTGATAGTCTGGATCGCCGCTATCGGCTTCGCATCCACATGCTTGATCGACCATGTATTCTAGTAACAGTCTTCATTTTAAAAGATTATCTAAAATTTCTTTAAATGGCAAAATGGCCCAAAAAGAAACGTTAGTAATAAATCAAGGCGTAAAGTGGGAAAACCATGGGCGAGTTAGAGCACAAATACGAAGTAGAAGTACAAACTACAGAGAAAAGACAGAGACTTACAGACGAAGTAAAGACTGAACTAAAGGCATCAGGAATGATGGATGAGAAGGGAAAACTCAAGTTAAAAGGAGTTAGCCCAAAAATGTTAAAACGTATGAAACAAGAATTTGTTGCTTGTCCAGTTCTAAAGGAGGATATTCATTTTATCCAATGTTTCATCTGTCCAAACTTTCAGAGCAGAGTAACAGGAAAAGTTCTGTGTAAAGGCGACCCATTAAAATAATCTCTTTTAACTCACGAAAAGCACATTAGTGTATACTCTGATTTGAAAATAACTTGAGTAAAGAAGAGGTTGGAATAACAGTCAAAAAAGATGAAAATTTTAGTGAGTGGTATACTCAGATAGTACTAAAAGCAAGATTAGCAGACTATGCTCCAGTAAAGGGCCTCATAGTACTCAGACCTGATGGTTATTCCATTTGGGAATCATTAAGAAACACTTTGGATTCAAAGTTTGCAGTAAATGAAATAAGAAATGGTTTTCTTCCAGTATTAATACCTGAATCATTACTAGGAAAAGAAAAAAAACATTTTGCAGGATTTAATCCAGAAGTATTTTGGGTAACCCATTCTGGGGAAAACACAATTGGCGATAAACTTGCATTAAGACCGACATCAGAAACATTAGCTTATTCTCTTTATTCAAAATGGATTAACAGTTGGAGAGATCTTCCATTAAAAATTAATTTTTGGAATACTGCTCTTCGTGCAGAAATAAAAGCCACAAAACCATTTTTACGAACATCAGAGTTCTTGTGGCAAGAAGGACATACAGTTCATGCAACTAAAGAAGAAGCTGAAAAAGAAGTAATTACAATACTAGATATTTACAAAGATACTGTGCAAGAAGAGCTTGCCATTCCAGTTATTACTGGTAAAAAAAGTGACAAAGAGAAATTCGTAGGAGCAGTATATACAACTACGATGGAATCCATCATGCCTGATGGAAAAGCATTGCAAATGGGAACATCTCATTTTCTAGGACAGAATTTTTCCATTCCATTTGAAGTAAAGTTTACAGACAAAAATAATGTAGAACATTTTGCCTGGCAGACATCATGGGGGGTTTCATGGAGACTAATAGGGGCAATGATCATGGTTCATGGTGATGATAAAGGGCTAGTTTTGCCTCCAAAAGTTGCGCCTATTCAAGTAGTTATTGTACCAATCTATTATTCAGATGAAGATGAAAACAAAGTAATTAGCAAATCTATAGAAATTCATGAATTTTTAACATCTAAAGGAATTCGTTCAACTATAGATAAGAGAAAGGAATTGACTCCAGGTTTCAAATTTAATGACTGGGAGTTAAAAGGAGTACCATTAAGAATAGAAATAGGTCCAAAAGATATTGCAAATCAAAAAATGGTTTTGGCTAAAAGATTCAATAAAGAAAAATTGAAGGTAGGTTTTGACGAGATGCAAGAAGTTATTCAAGTTTTAGATAACATACAAAAAGAAATGTTTGAAAATGCAAAAAACAAGGCCAAAAAACTAACTAAAAATGTCTCAGATTATTCTGAATTCAAAAAAGAAGTAGAGAAAGGAGGATTTATTCTCTCACCATGGTGTGGAAAAGGCGAATGTGAAGAAAAAATAAAAAATGAAACAGGTGCAGACATTAGAGTAATTCCATTTGAATCCAATAAGGGAAATCCATGTATAATATGTAAACAACCAAGTTCATCAACTCCGATTTTTGCTAGAGGGTACTAAGAACCCACAAATATAATAGAGTAGAAAATAAAATACTAGGACAATGACAGCTATTTCAGAAAGTAAAAGCATTCAATTAATTTTAGAACAATTCCACCAAACACGAAATAGAACATTAGAGTTAGTAAAAACATTAGAAAAAGACGATTTTATGGTTCAAACTGCATTTTACATGAGCCCTCCAAAATGGCATATCGGACATGTAAGTTGGATTTATGAGGCCATAATGAGTAAAATAGACTCAAATTATGAATTTTATTCAAAAGAATATTCACAGTACCTTAATTCTTACTATCAACAATTTGGTGAACCAAATGACAAAGGAAAAAGAGGTACAGCATCAAGGCCCACACTAGAACAAATTTTCCAATATTTTAATACCATAAATCAAAGAGTTGCAAATTTTATCCAATCCAAAAAACTAAGCCAAGATGAAATCAGGTTAATCATAATGGGATTTCATCATGAATGTCAACATCAGGAATTACTTGTTTATGATTTACAACATTTGTTAGCAGATCAGTATAGACCTACAAAGAAAAATGAAAGACCCAAGCCTTCACAAGCAGAACAAAAATCTATCAAAATTAACGGGGGTCTTTACACAATGGG
>JAWVZS010000151.1:0-3155 GCA_033722055.1 Nitrosopumilaceae archaeon | reverse complement strand
ACATGATATAGTATGAATATACGATACTATAACTTACTGTAAGTAATAATTTATGACATATTGTATGACAAACAGTCAGCTATTGAGCTTACTAGTAAATAGTAAAAGAGACCATTCTCTATGAATAACCATTACTAACCACATTCATGGAAACAAAGCAAATCTCAACATGGGATAAAATGGTCCACGCCCCATTCAAGAAGGTCGTAAAATTTGATCTTATCTGCATGGGAATAGGTGCAGTAATGGGAATGGGTGTTGGTGCCTATCTTGTTGCTAGCGGATTATTAGGCTAGCAACATAATTTTTTCTTCACATCAACTTATTATCTAAGAATGTTGTAATAGGTATAATCATGGGATTAAAAAATACACTAAGAAAGTTCTGCATAATGAGAAGCGTAAGAGACAAGGCAAAGGAAGAAGACGAGAAAAAAACTGACTAAAAACAACAATAGTCATAATCTAAATTATTAAATGAATTTGAGATAGTCCAAATTTAATGGATGACGAGTCCAAAAAGATGATTGATGCAATTTACGAGTTTGGTCTTGATCTAAGCTATCTTGAAAAATTGCTAGACAGAAAAACAATAGAAGATTTGCATGGAGCTATCATAGAGTATAAACAAAATAGAAATAGTTCACAATCACCGGCAAGTATTTGGTAATAAAATTATACAAAAATGATCAGAGGAACGTTTGCTCCTCTGACCACAAGTTCCACAGGTTTTAGGGTAGTAATAGTATGATTGTTTTTGAATTATTTGATATTGTTGATTGTTTTGCGAAGTGCCTTCATTATGGTTTAATGAATCCATTTTGAATTAACCATTGCAAACCAATTGAAAACTCATCATCTGAAATGGAGTTACTTGTCCATTTTTTTGAATTTTCATGAATCCAGACAGGTATAAGATCAGCCTGTTTGTGCATTTTTGTTTGAGGAATGGAAATATATCCTTTCTGAATCATTTTTTCAACTGAGGTAAAATATTCTGCATCAGAAATCATACCGTTGTTCCAAAACGTAGTTGGAATTTTAAACCATTCAGGTATCTGAACTATTTTGTAACCAACTGTGACTACGAAGGAAGAGCGAATATTTTCAGAATCTGACTTTATTTCAACACATCTTACTATAGTCTTACCTAGATTGAAAGTAGATGAAGGTGTTTTATCACAATAAAACGATTCAGTATAGTTTGAATTAATCGAAGTCAGACTCCAAGGAATTCGAGTAGGAGTTTTTGAATCCACATATACATCTGAAAATGTCTGGGCTTGGATATGAGGCAGCATACCAATTAATGAAATTCCAAGCAATACAATGATGATGTGAGTTCTCATTTTCATATGCAAATTAGTCCATTAAATATTAGAATGAAATGAAACTAGTGCGGGATGCCTTTTTTCAAAAGCACTCCGCAATAGACTAGGTTTCCTAAAGTAATCAAAATACAATAAACAACACCATGACAGGAATTAATGCAAAGACAATACTGACATCAGCAGTTGCATTTTCCATCATAGCGGTATCTATTTTGGTGAACAAAAAATGAGAATTTGCGACAGATGTGAGACCATAATTTTGAATGACCATAATCCAAAATGTCCTACATGTAACAATACAATGCCTTTGAATATTTTCGACTAAATTGAAAGATTATTGAGGATCTCTTGGTACAGTAAAATCTACATCTCCTTCGGGTTGTAGATTCTTTACAATGTCTTTGAAGTTTTTACTACAAAAAGTAAGAAACTTGTCTTCAGATTCCTCATTAAAAGGAATTACAGTTCTAAGTTTTGTAATTTCTTCAGATATGATTTGGCGTAACTGCCTGTCGTGTGAATCTAGATATTGCATGTATAATGACATCATGTAATAAAATTCAGCTGTCGCATGCCATTTTGTAGTGGTTATGGGGTTTTCAGCAATGGATGTTCGTGAAAAGGCATCTGCTGCACTCTTAAAATCTCCTTTCCTAAAATAATCCAAGCCTAACTTAAACCAGGCATCATAGTATTGAGAGTCTAACTGTATTGTTTTAGAATAACAGGCAATTGCTTGTTTATGGTTTTCTAGTTTTTCTAGAATCTTTGCTTTAATGTGCCAATCTCTTGCATTTTCTTTGTCAAAGTATTTGTCAAGTAGTGACAAGGCATACTCATAGTTATTTTGCTGGAATAGTTGGCTTACGTCTTCAAAGTATTTTTCTTTAGGATCCGAACGTTTCAATCTATCAAATAGGCCCATATAGTTTTCAATGCGCGGTAACCGGATATCTTTCTTGTCATATAGTAGCATTTAGCATAAGGCTAATCATAATAATACTTGAATAGTTTTTCCGTGTTGCGGACTGGCGTGAAAATTAATGTCGCAAAGAAAAAAAATCAATTTTCATAGTTTGTTCTAATTTGAATATTGCTACCTTCAAGATTAAATTTCAAACTGGAATAAGGGTATAATTCAGTATCATAACCAGATATAGAATTATCAAATGTTTGTATGGTTTGGGACTTGTTGTAAAGTTGTTCGAGTTGACTGCCTCTTTGAATATCTAGCATAAAGTGATAATCAGCTATTAACATAATGTCTTGTAATTTTTCATCATAAAACAAAACTACACTATAATCAATCGGAACATTTTGTCGTGAAAAGACATCGTCTAGTATCCATGAATAGACTGGACTTGCAAGTATTGTTGGTGAGTTATCTTTAGTGTTTTCTAAAACAAATGATAATGCCTGAAATTGACTATCAGATACATCTAACATGATCAGCGGGATAAGACTTGATACACCAAAGATTACAATTGCAATAGCACAAGTGGTGAAAAGTTTTTCAAAATACCGTTTTCCAAACTTTTCAATGACTGACAAAATAACCCTTGATCCTGCGATAGAAAGAATAGGAACAAGTAAAATGAAATAAAAATACTGAGTAAAGCCAATTATTGTCAAAAATATAACAAACGGAACCGTCCCCAACAGAATAAAATAATCTTTTTTGTATGCTGCAAATAAAATTCCTGCAATGCCAAGTACAAAAAGCAGGGGATCTATATCAAAAAAATATTCTATAGTGTTTAGAAAATTATTTTGTCGTTCAGTTTGCCATAACATATCTTTGAGAAATAAATCAAATTCCCCTCTT
>JAWVZS010000150.1:0-3167 GCA_033722055.1 Nitrosopumilaceae archaeon | reverse complement strand
GGGAAATTATAGAGAAGTTGATCTTTTAATGGGAATGGTGGAGTTGCACCATGCAGTATACTGCCACTCAAATGAGTAAAGCCATTATTAATTAAAGCATCAGTGGTATCTTGGTTTACTCTATTTTGAGGAGGAATGAAAACTTTGGGAGTAATACCTAACGAAGTTTTAATTTCTCCAATTGATTGTTTTACTAACTTATCTTGTGTCTGTTTGTCATATTCTGTGAATGGTGTTGTTCCTACTCCATGACTTGCAATTTCTAGTTTCATTTTATTTGTTTTAATATATTCAGTAAGGGTTTGATCATTTCCAAAAGAATCAGAAATTATTCCAACAGTTAATGGTAGTTTGTTTTGAACAAATTGTTCCATAATTCCAATTTGTACAGAGTTTAACCAAAAGTCTTGTACATCATCTAACCTAAATGCAACACAATCACAAGAGGGAATATCTTCTTTTGGTTCAGATTCCACTACTTGTTCGGGAATAGGATCCATGAATACATTAAATTGATTTTGTTTTCCTAAAATGAAGACATTGTTTTCAGGCCATAATCCCTGTTCATTTGTTGGTGGAACTACAATAATTGTATATTTTGAAGGCTTTAGTAAAGAGAAATGAACATCGCCACGAATGTTTACCTTCGATTCTTGTTTGTTTCCAGACTGATCTTGTAGAATTACTGCATAGTCTCCATCGTCTTTAGTTACTTTGTTTGAGTTTTTGTAAAGAGATACCGTGATTAGATCATCTACAATTTTTGGGACAGGGAGAATTATTTTGACATCAGTGGAAATTCCAGGCTCCAGTTTGATAGTATTTGATGTTTTGACTAGAGTATCTCCCAGATATACATCGGCTTGATAATAGTTATCAGGACTAGTGGTAGATTGTATCCAAAATCGAAGTGTATTTCCGTTATCATTGGTTTGAGCTTTTCTCCATTCATTTCCCTTGTGAGATTTTATTACTACAGTTGCATCAGAGACAGGGGTTTGTTTATCATCATATAATACCTGAATTTGCAAACCACCTGACAGAGGAATATTAATGTCAATGTCTTTTTTCTTTGAATCCAATTTGACTATTTTGAATGCAGAAAACATGTCGTTTGAATAAACTTCAATTTTATAGTCTTGATTAATTGGCAATTGCAGTTTTTCTGGATTGGAAGTAGCTTCTTTTTCTAAAATTGGTTTACTTTGAGCTGTTTGATAAACGACAAATTTTATTCCAGAGTAATCAGCAATATCACCATTATTGTACAATACATCAACTTCGATTTCTCCAAGTTCTTGTGCAAATACCAGCTGAGTTGTTCCAAGAGATAGTATAATCGCACAGAAATAGAAAATCAGTTTATTTTGTTTCATTTTTAGTTACTCCTGTTCTTTTAGCACTAGTCCAAATTGCTTTTCGTTTGAATAAATGTTCAAGGATTGCCTTCAATAAAAGAAAGTCTACTATCTGTTTAAACCCTACTACCAAAAATCCCGCATGTGTTAACAGTCCCATCTTTTCCTCATCTATGCGCAATGCAAGTGCAGTCATCATATAATGAACCGTAGTAAATATAAGAAAAATCTGTAATACATACCACCCATCTCCTAATGCAATACCGATTATGGCATTTATTGCAGAAACAAAGCCGATAATAGGAGTAAAGATCATACCCAATAGAAGATAAGGAAATGCCAATTTTTGCAGATATCCGTATCTTGGATTTGTCAATGCATCAGAGTGTCTTGTTAATACCTGAATATTTCCCCGGTACCAACGTTTTCGTTGTTTTGCAAAATCATCTAAAGTCGATGGGGCTTCAGTATATGCAGTAGACTTTGTGCTGCCCTGAGTGATCAAACCTGATTTTAGTAGCTTAACTGTAGCATCAAAATCTTCAACTATTGTAGCCTTTTGATAAGAGCCAGTTTCTTTCATTAATTCGCGTTTAAATGCGCCCAAAGCGCCTGGAACAATTGTAATGGTACCAAAGATATCAAATGCTCTTCTCACAATTTGAATTCCAGTAATATATTCCAGGGCCTGACATTTTGTTATCCAATTAATTTTATTTCTAATTTTGATGTTTCCAGCTACGGCTGCAACACGTTCATCAACATCAAATCCCTTGATAATTTCCTTAAGAGAATTTCTTCCAATTATGGTATCTGCATCCACTATAACTATAATGTCACCTTTTGCATAAACCAATCCATAATTTAATGCCGAAGCTTTTCCACCATTTTCCTTGTGTAGAATTGTTACTTGATCTTTGTATCTTTGTACAATAGATAGCGTTTTGTCGGTACTACCATCGTCAATTACAATAATCTGTTTTTTTGGATATTTTGTTTCAAGCATTGCCTCGATTGTATTTCCAATTACTTTTTCTTCATTATATGCAGGAATCAATATTGAAAGTAGCGGATATGAAGTAGGTTCTGGTTGTAACTCTTCTCGATATTTACTATATACTGCAGTTGGAACAAACAGCATCGTAGACCAAAACGATATAGTCATCCCTACAAGCAAAATTATTCGTACTGGAGTCTCCAAAAAAGTATATCCTTCATACGCAATTAGAGTTCCAATTACAAATGGAGCTGCCAATAAAACAATGATGAATACGGAGGGACCCTTTCGTCCAGAATGTGGTTTTAATGCATAAGCATATGAGCTAAAAAGATGATAAAGTAACAATACACCGCCAATAGACATGGCAATTACACTAAGCGTACCTAAAAGAAAGTAAACTGAGCTAGCAAGAAAGATAAAAATTGAAACTGTTAATAATACTTGAACTGAGTCTGGTCTTTTTCGGATTCTTTTTTTAGATTTTTTTTCTTGTTTTGGTTTAGCATTATATTGGTCTGGTTTTTTGATTGCAGGCAATTTTCTAAAGCATTCCAAATGATACCAATTAGAATTGTCTCGAACAGTCTTTTGATCTAATTTTAGTTCCAGATTACAAAGATGGCAATTGGCAAGTCTGTTTGATTCATGTTTGGGAGTAACTTTTGGCACATTTACATAAATTCTGTTAAATGATGTAATAGGAATCCCCAACAGGTCAGACAGGTAAACTCTATCAGAGTGGAAAAGTTCTTGATTACGTTGTAATCGATTCAATAGGTATTGGTTTCTTCCCCAATCTCCTTTTTGGT
>JAWVZS010000149.1:0-3169 GCA_033722055.1 Nitrosopumilaceae archaeon | reverse complement strand
GGATCTTTCTGTGGATAATAGTTGGAAACCATTAACAAAAGTCTACGGTGGTCGAAGTAATATGAGAAACCCCACATATAAACCAAAAAAGAATTTCTAATTAAAAACCAAAAATAAATAAAGAAATAAAATGAGATTATCTTCAAGTCCTTCACAAACGGCTGTAACTCTTATTACAGTTCTTGGTGTACTTTCAGTTGCAAACTATTTTTTTGAGAAAAGATATACTATAAGAACGAAAAATAAAAAGAAAGCAAAGCATTGTAGTGGAATAAATAAAGAAATTCACGACAAGATGGATCTTGAATTCAGAATTAGTACAATGATGAATGGAGGAGGAATAGATACAACTGTCGTGGATATTCATGAAAATAAAAAAAGAGTAGGCGAGGGTGATCAGCCAACATCTAAAAATGAATTCCTTGCAGAGGCATATCTACAAACTCTTAAAAGAAATCAACAACTATCAGATGCAACAGATTTGAGAATGAGAAAACATCGTCCTATTACAGCTTCTAACAATAGAAACGCACCTTTCATTGCCACTCATGGAGTTACCTTGGATAAAATGGATTATATGGATTCTCAAATTCCAGATGAAGGTGCAAGAATGTACAAGAAATATGGAATGAAACTTGCCAAAAAAGGGAGAGAGCATTATATCGGAGGATTTAATCATAGATATCCTAGTAGAACGGATGCGCCTTACAGAAATCTTCCAAGAAACTAATAATTTTCTAAAATCAAATAAAAAAAGAATCCAAAAAAAATAAGTTTTGTTTTTTTTTCTAATTTACAAATAAAAAACACATAAAACAAAAATGTCTACTGCAGCATCAAGATCACGTCTTAACACGAAGTCCTTAATGGCTTCAAATAGATCCCAAATTGCGCCACACATCTTTAATCATCAGAATACAATTTTTAATGATAAAGGGTATCAAGCGCTCCACCATTTCTGGAGAGAAGATTTCCAGAAATTGGGTACTCGTGGACAAGAGAAACTTAGTCCTGGAAAAAAAGTGAGTTTTTTCATTGATAAATTGGCAAGTGGTGTTGCTCAAATTGATTTTCGTATTACAAAAATCCCACCTGCAGGAGCCTCTGCAGCTCAAGCCCCTGCAATGGTTGAATACGCAGGATCCCACATGCTTGAACCAATTAATATTAAATACGGAAACCAAATTGTACAAACAATCAACACTGAAAAACACGTTTGGGAAAAGAAACTTACAAAACATCAAATTTTATGTGAAGGATTTGATTATCAAATGAAAGGAGGACAAAACTTTCCTCTTGCTCAAAGACAAGCTGATTGGACACAACAAGAAGTCTTCAATTATCCATTGAGACATATTTGGTTTGATCAAAAGAATGGAGTAGATCGTATGCATATGCCTGAAGCATACAACACTGAATTGGAAGTCGAAGTCAGAATGAAACAAGCAGATGCTTTCATTTGGACAAACAATGGGGCTGCTCCTGCTGAAGGATTACCTACCTTTGAAATTGAAATGGTGATTCGTTATTACGATTTCCCATCCCAATTACATTCTCAAAAACTTTTACATCATAGAGACGACAATGGAGGTGGAATGCTTCATAAATTTGTTGATGTTGAATACTTCACGTATACCATTCCTGCAGGACCAGTTCCAGGAGATCCACAAACTATTAACATTCCTTTGATTAATTTCAATAAAGATGTCAGACAATTGACTTTCTTACTTGGTGACGAATCAAGAGCTGATTCTCCTTGGTCAAACGATCCTTACAATGACGCCAAACTTCATACCATTGATACCATGGCAATTATCAACAACGGACAAGTTCTCAAAGAACCACAAACAGATTATGAAAATAGAGTTATCTATAGACCACGTTTTTACCCAAACGCGCAAATTGGAGATCGTATCTACTTTCTTGCTTTTTCAGAATTTCCTATGGATAAAAGAAATTCAACTTATACTTTTAATTTTGGTAATCGTTCTGCAATGCAACTTCAAATCACTGTCACACAATCTGCTAACCCAAGAATCTTCTACATTTGGGCGGATAATGAAAACCTTATCCACTCTGTTGATGGTGGGATCTACAAAATGCTTAATTAAATCAGTAATTATGAATTTTTCTTAATAAAAATTCTAATTAAAAATAAAAAAACAGAAAATAAAAATGAAGAAGAAAGACAAACTTTCAAAAAAACTTTTGTTGGGGAGATATGATGATCACAGTTTTCAGACCCCAGATAAAATCACGAGTGAAATACATAGAGGAAATTTGCAGGAACAGTTAGGAGTAGATTTACCAGAAAATGAGGCTACTAAAAATCCTATGAGAAATAGTCATATTTTGGTAAATATGACAGACCCTCTCACAGAAGAAGATCACAAGAAAGTAAAAAAGGTGGAACTTCTTAAAAGACATATACCAGATAGAGAAGAAAGGGGTGATAGATTCATTGGACAAGGAGAAAAACCCAGAAGAGAAGATAAAGTTATAAGACAAAAATTAGTCCATGAAGACACTTATGCTAATCCGACAGATAAATTAGAAGATCTAATTGAGATCGCTACAGATGGAGATGATGACGATGTGAATTTTTTTGGAGGATCTTACCTTTTCCCGAAAGAAATGACAATTGATAAAATCGGTGTCATTGAAATTGAACCTTCAGATATCACTTTTTTGAAAAATCTTCAAATTAGATATCACCTCGACAATATTAACGAATTTATTACAGCACAAAAGTTTGATAATACTGCAGGTAGATTTAAAATGAATATAAATAACAGGAATGATATCGCAGAACAACAACATTTCGTGGATATAACAAAAGAATATCATCAAGATATTAAAAAGGCAATCAGATCTCTCCAGAAAATCTTCAAAACATTGGCGATGATAGAAATCAGAGGTGTCCAAAATGAAACAGAATTACGCCTTCTATACACTCTAATTCGTGGAGAAATAAGAATTACTGAGGCTAGTAATTACAGGCTTCTTATACAAAGATACCCTCAGATAGTCAGAATGCTCGGAGGCCAAGAAGCGTTCCAAAGAATAAACACACGAAGACTTTTAGGCAATCTATTTGAAGTGGGCAATCAAGAAAGAATTGATACAAAAAGTTTTTCAAGATCTGAGTTTTTTAGACAACTCGAATTCT
>JAWVZS010000148.1:0-3170 GCA_033722055.1 Nitrosopumilaceae archaeon | reverse complement strand
TCTGCAACAAGTACAATGCTTGCAACTATTCTATTGAATAATGGGTTTCCATAACCTACTTTTTTGCTCAATTTTTTCCAGTTTTTCTTAAGCCATGGCCACAGTATATTTTTGCCATAAGGATTTGCAGCAATCTTCATTATTGGTAGTTGCATGTTTTGTGAACGTACATCAGATGTTTGTGAAAATTCCAATGTTTTTAGCAATAGTTTCTCGTCTCTGAAGCTACACATAGCACCCAAAAATCGTAGTTTTTCTTCAGTGGTTTTAGCTTTTTTGTATAATGATTTTAGAGTAGAATGTGTCTTTGAGCTTCCACTCCATGCAGCTAATGAGAATATAGGTTCTCTAATATCAGGATGTAATGATGAAGGCTTTTTCAAGAATTTCTTAAATCTTTTTTGAGCTTCCTCAATTACGGCATCATCTCCAAGTTTTCCTAGAGCATAAATTGCAAAGCCTCTAAGAAATGCATCTGTATGTTTGTCTGATTTTTTTGGCTCCCATTCTAGATCGTGTAAAATTTTTCTAAAGTAGTTTATTGCATATCCACGTATCTCTTCTGTGAAATCTTCAAAGAAAGTAAGATTATACAAAAAGTTTAGATTATTTGAAACATTGGTTCGGCAAAGATAAGAATCATCATCAAAATATGCATCAGAGAAGTCAAGATAATTTCTTACATCCTCTTTTCCTGCAACACAAAATGCAAATAGATCATTTTGGATTGCCCATCTATCAATTGGTTCAATTTGTTTTTGATCTACAAGCATCTTAAGATCAAGAAGTATAGATTCATCATAATTTACTCGGTAAAAACCAGTTCTTCCAGAATTTACCACAAAGCCAGGACCTTTTGGAGCCTTTACTGTTAGGGATTTTTTATTTAGAAGTTTTCTGTTTATTGATTTTCCTAATCCATATGAGACTGGGATATGCCATAGTCCTTTTTGAGTTGACTTTGTTGGCTCCATTAGGAATCGTTTTTGTTTGAAAGTAAGAGTAGATTTTTTCTGAGTTACTTGCAATTGTGGGAAGCCAGGCTGCCTTAACCATGAATTAACCATTGCACTTACTGGCATTTTGGAGGCTTTTCCAATAGCATCCCAAAGGTCTTGGCCTTTTGCGTTTTTGTATTTGAATGTAGAAAGGTATTTTTTCAATCCATTTCTGAAATGCTTCTCTCCGACATAATCTTCTAGCATTCTTAGAATACATCCACCTTTGTCATACGAGATGGCATCAAAGATTTCCCTTATTTCTGCAGGTGACTTTACTGGAACATCAATTGGATGAGTTGTTTTGAGTGCATCTAAGCTCATTGCAGTATTCATTGCATCCTCAACAAATTGATCCCAAAGATTCCATTCTGGATAAAATTTATCCACAAACTTTGTAGCCATAAATGTTGCAAAGCTTTCATTGAGCCACAAATCATTCCACCACTTCATCGTGACTAGATTGCCAAACCATTGATGAGCAATTTCATGTGAAATTACTTCTGCAATGAATTGTTTTGTTCTGGTAGAAGATGTCTTTGGATCATAAAGTAAAATTGTCTCTCTGAATGTAATAGCGCCCCAGTTTTCCATAGCTCCTGCTGCAAAGTCAGGAACTGCAATCAAATCTAATTTGGGCAAAGGGTATTTTATTCCAAAATATTTCTCATAAGCGGTAAGTAATCTTTTTCCTAAATCTAAAGAGTATTTTCCTTTTGACTTGTTTCCTTTTGTTGTAACAACTCGGATTTGTGTTTTGCCTACTTTACCATTAAGGTATTCAAATTCTCCGACTCCAAGATAAATCAAATAAGTTGACATGATAGGAGTTGTGTCAAATTTGTAAATTGTTTTGTTTGTAATCTTCTTTTTTGATTTTACCGGCATGTTTGAAATTGCTGTAAATTTATTGTCCGCAATTATTGTAATATCAAATGTAGCTTTTGCTTCTGGTTCATCCCAGCACGGAAAGGCACGTCTTGCATCAGCTGCCTCAAACTGTGTAGTTGCAAGATATTTGGTTTGTTTTCCTTGTTTGTATTGACTTCGATAAAATCCCAATAATCGGTCATTGAGTGTTCCTTGAAATTTTATATTGATAGTTGCTTTTCCATTGATTTTTTTAGGTAATTTGATTTCTAGTTCTTCTTTTTTTTCATCTGTTTTTATTTTGGGAGTTATAGTTTGGGAACCATGACTAATACTGCAAGACTTTATCTTAATTTCAGCACAATTCATTACAATTTTGTTTGTTGGTTTTTTGCATTCAACTTTGATTGATTCTAGTCCATCAAAGACAAATTTTTTGAGGTTTGGTTCAAATGATAAATCATAATGGATTGGAATTGTAGTCAATAATTGAATAACCGAAAATCATTCCTTATGTATGTTAATGGTAGAAAAAAATCTAGAACTGATCCTAAAATTAGGTTAAAGTGCGATTTTAAACCAAATTACACAGACTCGTTTTTGGTCAATTTAATAAAAAGAGAAAATCAAATAAACCCTTTAAAATTACTAAATAACGATTCAAACTATGAAGCAAAAGACACAGACACGAACAATCAAAATTCTTGTAGCAAAGCTAGGTCTTGATGGTCATGACAGGGGTGCCCTAGTACTGTGTAGAGCGTTTCGAGATGCGGGAATGGAGGTAATCTATTCTGGTTTGTTTGCAACACCACAAAGAGTTGCCCAAATTGCAGAAGATGAGGATGTAGACGCAATAGCAATGAGTCTCCTAAATGGGGCCCATGGAACACTATTTCCCAGAGTTGTAAAGGAATTAAAGAAAAAAGGTCTCAATGACGTATTAGTTGTTGGAGGAGGAGTAATTCCAGAAGTTGATCACAAAAAACTAATCAAATCAGGAGTAGATCACGTTTTTGGTCCAGGCACACCACTACCAACAATAATTGATCATATTACCAAAGGCGTATCAAAATTAAGAAAAATATAAGAAAAATTTATTCTGTGGAATCAGGCCACATCATTTTTCGCATTTCTTTTCCGACCTTTTCAATTTGGTGATTTTCAATCTCTTTCATGTATCTGTCAAATGCGTTCTTGCCGTTTTTCTGATAATCACTTATCCAGTCCTCGTTGAATGTTCCATCCTGAATCATCTGAAGCACTTTTTTCATGTTGGCTTTGTTTTCAGAATTCATTACC
>JAWVZS010000147.1:0-3233 GCA_033722055.1 Nitrosopumilaceae archaeon | reverse complement strand
TCAAAATTAAAACAAAGCTCTTTATGGTATTGGAAAAATTTTAGCTTATGAAACCATTTGTTTTATGGATGACAGGTCTTCCCTGCTCTGGAAAAACCACTATTGTCAAGGATTTGCAAAAAGATATTCCTAATTTGGCAATGCTTGATGGTGATGAGCTAAGAGAATGGCTTTCTCCTAAGGATTTTTCAAAAGCTGGACGTGATGAACATAACAAGAAGGTAGCTCACCTTGCTAAACTTCTTTTAAAACATGGAGTACCAAGCGCAGTATCTCTGGTTTCACCATATATCGAAAATAGAGAAAATGCAAGAAAAGTAGTCGATGCAGGAGACCAATTTGTAGAATGTTATGTAAAATGTTCTGTTGAAAAGTGTGAAGAACGAGATGTCAAAGGAATGTATGCCAAGGCAAGAAAAGGAGAAATCAAGGGATTTACAGGAATTGACGATCCTTATGAAGCACCTCCAAACCCGGACCTGTTAGTAGATACAGAAAATGAATCACTTCAAGACAGTGCAACCAAAGTAAAGGATTTTCTAAAACAAAGAGGATTACTCTAGTTTTTTAAATTCTTCAATAATTTTTTCATGAATCTTTCCGTTTGTTACTAGAATGCCATTTTTGTGGTATACGTCTTCTTTGTTGTATGATAGTTCATTTCCACTCATGTCTGTCATCTTTCCCCCCGCTTCATGAATAATACAATGTGATGCAGCTGAATCCCATTCTTTCATCTTGTTTGTGGTTGTGATATATGCATCAGCTTCACCTGAGCTGATCTTGGCAACTTTTAGTGAGCTGCCAATACTAGTAAAATCAGTAATTCCTAATTTTTCAATAAATTTTTTTTCTGTCTCTGATAAATGATGACGAGAGCCTACAGCTCTGCAACTTGCCAAATCGGATTCATCAGAAACCAAAATTTTTTCCCATTTATTATTATGATATCTGAAAGCACCACAGTCTTTTTGGGCTGCAAATATTTTGTTTCCAGTAGGCCATCCAATTACACCAAGTATTGGTTTTCCATTTTTGACTAGTGCAATCATTATGGTAAATTCTCCAGTCTTATCAATAAAGTCTGATGTGCCGTCTAGTGGGTCAACTATCCAGATTATTTTTTCGTTTAATCTTTTTTTGTCATCCTTGTCTTCTTCTGATAAAATTTTATGGCCTGATTCTGTTAGAATAGACTTTATGATTTCATTACTTTTTAGATCAGCTATGGTTATGGGAGAATCGTCTTTTTTGGTTTGAGAATCAAATTCTCCTCCATAAATTTTGAGAATTGCTTCTCCAGATTTTTGTACTGCATTAATGGCCATATCTAACTCTGGCAGTTTATTCTGAATTGGAATGTCTGTCAATTTTTCTCTCAAGTAGTTAGTTCAGGTTTCAGTGTCCATACAACTGCAAGCACAATAAATGGAATCGAGATTATTCCAATAATGCCTAAAATTGTATATGTCTGTTCTTGGGGCACATCTGGATTACCAATAATCCACGGTAATGGCAGGGTTACTACTACCCATATAATTCCCAGTAAAATAATCAATTTTGCCTTTTTCTTTCTGTCTTGCAATATTACCACTAATTTCTGAACAGTATTAAATCCATGTGGATTTACTTTGTAGATTCTCCCCCATCTACTGCAAGGATGGCACCAGTAGTCCATGATGAATCATCTGAGGCAAAATACAAAATTGCATTTGCGACATCTATTGGTTCTCCCATTCTGCCTATTGGGTGTTCATTATCAAGAAATTCCCTGTCTTTTTGTGTCTTCAAAAAAGGCTTTGTCATATCTGTATCTACAACACCAGGACACACACAATTAACACGAATTTTGTCTTTGGCATATTCTAATGCCCAACACTTTGTCAATAAAACAAGTGCGCCTTTTGACGCAGAATATGCATCAACATTAAAGCCCTGATATGCTTTCAATCCAGCATCTGATGCTACATTGATTATTGAACCACCATTTTTTTGCAAAAATGGAATAGCAGCTTTTGTAAATCTAAACTGGCCAGTCAAATTAACATCTAAAACTTTGTTCCAATCATCCTCAGATATTTCATGCAGTTTTTGTATTCTAGGAAATATGCCTGCATTATTTACTAGAATATCTAAACGATCAAATTTTTCTATTGTGTATTCAATAACTTTTCTTACCTCGTCTTCTTTTGTAATGTCAGCAGAAATTGAAACACAATTTTTTATTTTTGATTCAGCTTCTTTTAGTCTGGTATTGTCTTTTGCTGTAATTACAACTTTGGCACCATTTTCTGCCAACTTTTTAGCTGTTTCAAATCCAATCCCACGACTTCCTCCTGTAATGATAGCTACTTTTCCATCTAATCTCAATGGATTTAATTTTTCAACTCGTAATTTATAGAATCATATCTTTAGATCATCTTTTTCTATAAGATCAACATTAAAGAAACATGGGACTGTTTGGCAAAAGTGACAGTCTGACCAAATGCAAAGAATGTGGAACTGAACTAACTAATCCTGATAGATTAAAACGTCATATTGAAAAAGCTCACAAAAAAATTCTTGAAAAGTGTCGTGTTTGTGGGACAGAATTTCATACATCAGAACAACTACGAAAACACAAGAAAAAATGCAAATAACAGAATTTTCCAAATTTTACCCTAAAATTTCTTAGAAATTGATTAATTACGCATGAATATTTTCAAATTATCTATAACATTTTTAGAAATTTTTATGTTAAGTCTTAAATAGTTAGAATTCCTATAAGAAATAATGCCGAAGGATATAATTCCTATCGACTAAGACTGCGTGACCCCGCAGAACAAAAAAGGTGATCAGGTAAAACTGACAAAGAGAGGTAATCTCTCAAGGTTCTGCAGCAAGGGGGTTGCGCCTTTTAATTTTCTTCAAGATAAACTGATACTGGTCCCATAACATTTCCTTTCGGGTTTATTGTGATTTGAACCTCCTGACTTTCTGGAATCATAACAGTTTTTGTACCTTGATAATCCCACGTATAATATTCTGATATTCCTGTATCGTGTACTGTTCCTTGCAATTCAAATTTTTCATTAAAATCCAGATTTTGTCCTCTTAGAGAAATTTCAAGACTCTTTGGACTATCCCCATTTGGAACAAATCTGAACGAATAGGTTCCTTCCGTGGCAAAGAATGTATTAGAATAGATCCCTTCCTGGTATAGTTTAGGGTCTGCAAGCGTTTCATGAAATACT
>JAWVZS010000146.1:0-3259 GCA_033722055.1 Nitrosopumilaceae archaeon | reverse complement strand
GTCAGGTCCAAACTTACGGACCATATTACTATGGTTATGAATTAACAGTTGGACCTGATGGAAAACCTCACTTGCGAGAGTGGGGTAATGCTAGACCTACTACGGCACCTAATCTAGAATCTGGTGCAAGACAGGTCTATGTCGATGAAATACTCGACAAAGATAACAACCAGCTAAAGCTTGTAGCGGAGATGCCAGGAGTTGAAAAATCTGACATCAACGTAACAGTAGAAAAAGAGACCGTAAACATTACAGCAAAAAATAACGAACGAAGCTACCAAGCAATAGTTCCCCTAAAACAGAAGATCAAAGAAGATTCTGCAAAGGCAAGATATGCAAACGGAATACTTGAGGTAACTTTTTCTCTTGCTGAAGAAAAACCAAAGGGGAAATCTGTAATAGTAGAATAAAGGAGGTGACAAGAAGTATGAGTGCTTCAATATCACATCTAAAAGACTCCCTAAAGTCTTCATTTGAAAAAATTTCTTCAATGTCTGAAGAAACAGTTAACAAATGGAGAATAGGGAGAAAGAATTTCCCATAAGGAGGTGATGAAAAATGAAAGGAAATAGTACATGGAATAAAATGGTACATGCTCCTTTCAAGAAAGTAGTTGCCTTTGATCTCTTGTGTATTGGAATGGGAATGCCAATAGGAGCCGGATTGGCAACTGCGTTTCTTACAGGAGACTTTCAAAGAGCAGTATCATGGGTGATAGAAAATGCCAGACACATTATGTAGAGTGTGTGGTAGCGAGCTAAGAGAATCTATGAAATGCTCGCAATGCAATAATACCATCCAAATGATCTGCAACAAATGTAAAACCTCCACTGATCTTAGAATCCATTACGATTGTCTGAGTAGTGAAGCAATGTACGAGATTGCAGCGCTGGCATAAACAAATCATATTCGCCTATGTGGGGGATTATTCCTCCACATAAAATTATAAAAGATTATGGAATACAGTTTCCAGTATAAAATTCATCAAGAGGACACATAGAACCGTCCTGGAATTGACAAAACTGTTTTTCAAATGTTTGACCATCAGGAGTTTCGGCAAATTCAGACATGGGTAATCCATCATTTTCAAGACAATATTTGGCAGCTGGACTGTCTGATTCTACTTCAATTTCAGTAGTTATGGAGCCTGTTATCAAGATAAGACCAGCAATTAAGATTCCAACGATTATGCCTATTTTGAGGGTAGTGTACATTTTACTATAAAATTCGTTCTATTGATGTAAATGCTTTTTTTGCCACGTCTTTTGCAATTCCTTTAGGCCCCACAGAGATAAAGACCAAATATTTTTTTACAGGAATTGTAATTATCTGAGTTTTTTCTCTGTAAGCAATAATAAATTTCAGCTTGCCCATATTTGGATTAAGATCCTTCCTCATTGTAACATCAAGCATCAATTGCATATACATTGCCTGAGCCTTTCCTTTGGTAAGTAGTGGCTTTACGCCTTTTTGCTTTTTTTCAACCAAGCTTTTTCCCATTTTGTTTACAAGTGCAATAAATCGTATGTGCTTGTTACCATTTAGAAGTTTATCAAAAACGCCTTGTAATTTTTCAATCTTCTCAGATGATAACGTACTCACATAAACTTTCTAATTTTGAATTATTTATCATTATTCCTAATTCTAAACTAGTGGTAAGCAAACAAAAAGAAAAAACAGAATAATTATGTAGGTTTTATGATGTTTATCTAATAGTTATTAAATTCAGCATTTTTATTATAATCATAATGTTTCTTTGCATTTAATTATAATATGTATGAATTACCATACTAATACGGAAACTCTGTAAATTGAAAACTATTACTCAATTAAATAAACAAATTAGAAACTGTACAAAGTGCCCCAGATTATCCAAATACATTAGAGATGTTGCCAAAAATAAGGTAAGACGATTCAAAAACGAACCATACTATGGAAAACCACTCTCTGGGTTTGGTGATGTAAATGCTCAATTATTGATTGTAGGATTAGCTCCTGCTGCACATGGAGGAAACCGTACAGGAAGGATGTTCACAGGAGATTCTTCGGGAGATTGGCTTGCAAAGGCAATGCACAAGTATGGCTTTGCCTCAATTCCTACGAGTAACTCAGCAGATGATGGGCTAGTACTAGATAATGCCTACATTACAGCAGCAATAAGATGCGCACCTCCTCAAAATAAACCAACTAAAGAAGAAATGCAAAATTGTTTTGGATATTTAGAGCAAGAATTTGCAATTTTAAAAAATGTCAAGGTAATTTTGTGTCTAGGAAAGATTGGATTTGATTCCGTATGCAAGCTATTGCAGACAAAGCCAGGAAAGTTTGGACACAACAAAGTCTTTGAGGCTGGAAAATACAAAATAATTACCTCGTATCATCCATCAAAACAAAATACACAGACAGGTAGGCTTTCGTGGAATCAGTGGACGAATGTTTTCAAAAAAGCAAAGAGACTTGTGGATAAAAGATAAGTTAGTAGCAAATTCTTTTATTTGAAAAGCAAATTCACAACATGGAACATACAGAATCAAAAGATCTCATGGACGTAATTGAAAAGTGGGCCAATATGATTGGCATAAAACTTGATCATGATCCAGAGCAATTGTAAACAAACTCTTTATTGTAAGAGAATCAACTAAAAACAATTGAAATCACTTTTCATCTTACTTTTGGTAATTGCGATACCATCTATTGCCATGGCCCAAGAATATCCCGAGTATGGTGTAAAAGTTGAAACAATTGCAACAAACCTAACTATTCCTTGGGATATAGATTGGGCACCTGATGGTAGAATATTTTTTTCAGAAAGAAATGGTAATCTCAGAGTCATTGAAGATGGTAAATTGTTACCACCTGTTTTGAGCCTAGATGTTGGAAATGGAGAGGGAGGAATGCTCGGAGTTGTGTTAGATCCTAGCTTTGAGCAAAATCATTATATCTACATCTATTATACATATGACGAATTTCTTTCAACTAAAAATAAACTAGTAAGATTTGTAGAATCAAACAACGTTCTAACTGAAGATAAAGTACTGCTTGAAGGAATTCCTGGGGCATCATATCACGACGGAGGAAGAATAGACTTTGGGCCTGATGGAAAGCTCTATGTGACTACAGGCGATGCCGGAAATCCAGATTTATCACAAGATTTGAGCTCACTTGCAGGAAAAATTTTACGGATTAACTCAGATGGAACAATTCCAGATGACAATCCATTTGAAAATTCACCAGTGTACTCGTATGGTCACAGAAACCC
>JAWVZS010000145.1:0-3273 GCA_033722055.1 Nitrosopumilaceae archaeon | reverse complement strand
GGTAATTGCTAACCAGTATACTAAACCTGGAGCTAAACCGACAATTAATGGAATCCATACTGGCCATCCGTCTACTGCGCTTGCCATGTTATTCAAACCGAAACTTATCCTATTTAAATCCATCCAGAAATCTGATTTTCAGAAATGATCGATGTTTTGTAGGTGGACCGAAGGGGATTTGAACCCCTGACCCCCCGCGTGCAAGGCGGGTATACTACCAGTCTATACTATCGGCCCACAAACCAAAGGGATTTTCGTGAGGATTTTAATTGTTGTCTTCTTGAAAAGATTTTATTAGAAATAACAGGCTTCAAACAACATGGTTTTATTAGAATCTCAAGTGAAATTAAAAACTGGCGATATAGCCCCTGATTTTGAGCTTTTAGGAATAGATGATAAAAAACACAGTATTTCTGATTATAAGAAATACGATGGAGTTTTGATTATTTTCATGTGTAATCACTGTCCTTATGTTAAAGCAAAATCAGATGCATTAAATGAATTGTATGAAAAATACGGAGATAAAATTGGCATAGTAGGCATTAACAGTAATGATGCAACAGATTATCCAGAGGACAGTTTTGAGAACATGAAAAAGACCGCACATGAAAAGGGTTTCAAATTTGATTATCTTGTAGATGACACACAAGAAGTAGCAAAAAGATATGGAGCTATGTGTACACCAGATCCTTTTCTTTTTGATAAAAATCTAAAGCTTGTATTTCATGGAAGAATTGACAATGCTATGAAACCTGATGATACTCCAACAGAAAAAACTATGATTAATAATATTGAGAAACTATTAGCAGGTGAAAAAATTGAAAATGATTTTGAACCATCAATTGGTTGCTCAATAAAGTGGAAAGAAAATTAGACTTAAATGACTGCTCTCGAGACGATGTCTGAGGGCTCGTAGCTCAGCTTGGCTGGAGCGTTCGACTGATAATCGAAAGGTCGTGAGTTCGAATCTCACCGGGCCCATTATTTTGATGTAAGATTTTCATAATTAGATTGACCCCATTCTACAATAGCATCAATATCAGTAGTAACTAAATCCGAAGGAATTTTTGTTTTTTTATTAATTTTACCGCATAGTACTAACTTGATATTTTTTCCAATTTTCTTCTTTAAAGAATTGACAGAGTTTGCAAAAAAGTTCAATGCTTCTTCAGTATCTGCAAATATAACAATGATCATAATTCCTGGTTTTTGCTTCCAAATTTTACGAAGTAATTTCTGTAAATCTATTTCAAATAATACATTAATTGACTCAGACATATCACCCAAATGATAAGCATTCCATTCATAGGAATGAAAATATGCCGAAGTGGCTTCAGAAATTAGACTATTGTGAAAATCCCCTGCTATCAAAATTACATGTTTTTTAGGATCTGGAATTACCGAGAGTTGAGTGAAAATTTGAATAGAATTAGAAATTATATTTTTGAGGAGTTTTTCTTCAGACATTCCGATTTTTCCATCATCATATAGTTTCTTCACGTGTAAAATTGCGGGAAGTATAACTTCAGTAATTAATTTAGAAACAGTCGCACCAGAATAAAGACAGTTTTTGATTAATGAAAAAACCTGATTTTCTGAACCAGTAGTTAATAATTCTAAATATTTCGGTCCAAGTTTATAATAATCATCAGGAAAATAAAATTTTTCAAGACCTTTTTCTGCAAACCACAAAGTAACATTTCCGATATTTTTTTTCTTGAGTATACCTTCTGCAGCAAAAATGTTAAGATATTTTGTAAGAGTAATTCTATTGATTTTGAGTTGTTTGGAGATTTCAACTCCAGACATGCCAGTAGTAGAATCACGTAAGAGTTCAATTATTTTTTGTTGAATATCTTCAGTCTGATAACCTCTAGCCATAGTGATTTTTCATTTATAGTATGGTATAAAGACTAATTTCCATTTACTTTAAAGTAATTTTTAAGAAAATAAAATCTTATATATTTGGTACCATATTGTACGGTAAGAGGTTAGTAAATTGCCGAAAGCAGGATTCAAATCAATCACAGTTTCAGAAACAGTATATCAAAAATTCAATGATGTATATCAAAAGAATAAAGAAGAATTAGCAATGAAAGGCGTTAACAGCTTTTCAGGTTATGTTACATACATGTTAGAAGAAATGATGCAAAAGGACAAGACCTTTGCTCGTTATGCTCCAAAGATTGAAAAAATTTCAGTTGATGATGATAGAGTAATTCTAAAGGATAATATCAAAAATAGAATTGCCGAAGTTGCAATTCAAAAAGGAGAACTCTTCTGTCAATTATGTGATGAAAAAGACTGTATCCATATAGGATATGTTTTCTCATTACCAGATGTTTATGAGATTCTTAATGCCAGAGGAATAAGACAGCCAAAATAAATCAGTGGAGGAGGTGGGATTTGAACCCACGAACTCCTGAGAGACAGGATCACCCATTATTAGATCTTAAGTCCTGCATGTCCAAAAGCTAAATAGCTTACTTTGGCCAGGCTTGATTACTCCTCCAACTAGAGGGGTAAAATTTTCTGTGTGATTTAACAGTTTAGAAGATTTGGAATCATAATCAAGAATTATAAGGATTTTCTACAGCGAGAGTTTATGCTTCGATAGCTCAGCCTGGTAGAGCGTTACCTTGGTAAGGTAAAGGTCGCGGGTTCGGATCCCGCTCGAAGCTTAAGATTTTCTATATTGTAAATTACCTTTTTGGCTAATTTTCGATACCTATTCTAAATTAATTTAATATAATATGAATTTCATCAAATTTACAAAATTTGTATTTAAGATATTACATGAATAGGAAAAACTCAGTTCAAGATCAACTAATTTTGATCCAAGGGAGTGAAAATGAATTTTATCATTAACATTATTGAAACAAATCTATAGTCAAATTTCTGAAACAACTCCAAAGCCTTTTGTAAAATGGGCAGGTGGAAAAAGACAGTTAATTCCAGTTCTAAATGAAAATCTACCAAAATCGTTTGGTACCTATTTTGAGCCATTCCTAGGAGGAGGGGCATTGTTGTTTCATATTCTCACAGAAAGAGAGGGTCAAAGATGTAGTGTCTCAGATCTTAATTCTGACCTTATCTTGACATATACTACCATCAGAAATAGAATAGATGAATTAATATCCTCATTGAAAAATCATGAGAGAAATTATCACAAAGATTCTAAACAATACTATTATTCAGTCCGGGACAGCAATCCTAGAAGCGAGATTGAGAAAACATCCAGATTGATATTTCTCAACAGACCTTGCTTTAATG
>JAWVZS010000144.1:0-3279 GCA_033722055.1 Nitrosopumilaceae archaeon | reverse complement strand
CGGCAACACTTCCTGCTACACATAAAACAATTTTTTTCCCTGCAAGTTCTGTTCCATAAGAATTGACAATATCTAATGAAGGATGCTTTTTCTTGAATTTTCTTTTAGTTGCCAATTTTATCTCTTAATTTTTTGAACTCGTTTTCATCCATTGTAAACCAATTCTCTTGGGCAGGAAAGGATCCTGATTCTACATCTTTTTTGTAATTTTCAAGTGCTTTTACTATATCTTCAGATAAATTCATGTATCTTTTTACAAACTTTGGTTTAATTTTATCATACATTCCCAACAAATCTTGCACGACTAAAACCTGACCATCACAATAGTTTCCTGCACCTATTCCTATGGTTGGAATTTTTACAATATCTGAAATAATTTTAGCTACATCATGAGTTACCATTTCCAAAACTATACTAAATACACCTGCCTCTTCTAATGCTTTAGCATCTTCAATTAGTTTTATTGCAGATTCTTTTGTCTTACCCTGTACTTTGTAACCGTCTGAAAGCATAGTAGTTTGAGGCTGTAATCCAATATGTCCCATAACGGGAATTCCTACTTCAACAATTGCCGAAATTGTTTCAACCATAGGTAATCCTCCTTCTAATTTTACTGCATCTGCTCCAGCTTTGATGAGTCTACCAGAATTTTCAATGGCATCTGAAAAACTAGATTGATATGACATAAATGGTAAATCTGCAACAACTACTGAGTTCGTTCTTGCCCTTGAAACTGATTCTGTAAATATACACATCTGTTCCATAGTAACAGGAATTGTGTTATCATAACCAAGCATCACCATTCCTGCACTATCTCCGACTAACAGTATGTCTATTCCAGCTTTATCACATAATGATGCAATGGAATAATCATAACTAGTAATTACTGAGATTTTTTTAGATTCTTTTTTCATTCTTATTATGTCTTGGATTGTTTTATGCAATTTTTGAACTCCTCCTTAAATGATCTTTAATCTGTAAAATACTACAGGATAGATTTTCTTTATTATCAAAATCTGCCAAAATTTTTTCCAAAGATTTTTTGTTTCTTTTTAATAATTTCTGACAATCATTGATCAATAAATCTATGCTTCTAACAATATTATCTACAATAGTAATGTCTGCTGTATTAGATGTCCTTGATAGTGGATTCAAATCAAAGGTAATTACTTTCTTACCTGATTTTCTTAATGCTATAGTCCGATCGCCATCCTCTAAAGGAACTACTACAACATCTGCTGAAAAAATCCCATCTTTGTCAATATTTCTTCTAGCCGAATCTATGCCTGATAATTTGGTCATTGATGATTTTTTTGTACCTAAAACGTTTTTGGCACCATTTTTTTTCAAGATCTTTACAATGTTTTGTTTTCTTTTTTCACTAGAATAAAAGAGATTTACCTCAATTTTTGCTCTTGAAACATTTGCAAGTTTGATAATTTCTTTGGGACATAAAGATGCTATATTCCCATTAACAGAAATTACTGGGTTATCTGCTAGTAATATTTGAGCAGCTGCTGCCTTGATTGCCTTTTTAGCTACTCTGCTTGTTTTTTCTCCTAGTAAATAATCAAATGCTTCTCCTCTGCCATGAGCTAAAAGACCTTCTTTTGCAACTAATCCTTTATCAAATCCTGCAACTAGCCTTTCTCTAATTAGTAATGACTTTGCCCTTGGATGTGATTTTGGAATCAAACTCATGAAGAATCATCTAATTCTGAAGAACTCTTGCACCAGTTTTATCTAATTTGGATTTTATGATTATTCCTTCAGGATATTGTTTGAATATCTCCATGACTTTTTGTTCTTTTTCTTTGGGTACCATTGAAAAAATTGTTTCGCCAAAAAGTGCTATGCCACAACTTATTTCATTTTCTGCTAATTTTTTAATTACTTTCTCCATTCTTGGTGTCATTACATCTACATATCTTGCAAACTCCAATGACATATTTTGGAAATGATTATAATCTCTTGACTTTAGTAATCGAGTTACCATTTTCCCCCCAAGACCATTTATTTGAGAAAGTCTTTCTTTGAGAAATTTATTTGTGGATATTGGAGAAAAACAAATCATAATTATTGAAACGTCTTTGGTATCGATACTTTCAACTTTTCCTATGCCAGGAGCTCCGGGCTTGGTTCTTACTTCAAACCCTCCATGATATGATGCTAAAACATCTCCTAGTCCAGTTTTACAATTTACTTCTGCACGATGTGCAATTTGGCCAATTTCTTCTTTACTTAGTTTGGTATCAAGTACTTTGTTTAATGCATATGCTAAAGATAATGCAACTGCACTACTTGATCCTAAACCATATCCTACTGGAATTGTTATTTCATGTGTAATTTCTAAAAACAACCCGTCAAATTTTCCAAGTTTAAGAAATTCATTTACAATAAATTCAGAGATATCTTTCTTTTCTGATTGATACCCTAAAGTTTGAATTTTACAATTTTCTTTTTGATCAGTTCGCTTTGTTACATTGATTCTTGTTGTAACCCCGTCTTTTATTGAAAACCCTGCACCCATAGAACCAAGACTATTGCATTCTTGCCTCTCGTTTAATTCGGCTTTGAAAAAACCAGTAATGTGTGCAGGACAAAATGCGCTTGCTTCCATTGATCTCAGTATAAACTTGAAGAAAAATATAAGAATATGGATTAAATTAATTAAATTAGTATAAATTGACTAAATTTGTTCGGCGGCTACAGAAAATTGGTAGTAGTATTTTGGTATCCTTGCCAAAAGAATGGGTAGATGAAAATAATCTAGAAAAAAGCAGTCAAGTTGAATTAGAGACTGGCCAAAACAGCATTTCGATTACGACAGATAAGGGACTAAAACAGACCAAAGAACTAAAGATTTCTTATCCTTTACCAAAAAATGAAAATATTGTAGCTGATATTACAGGTGCATATCTTTTGGGATATGATTTAATCCGAATTAATTCTAATACAATCATCCCTGGAGAAGATCGTGAAAAAATTAGAAACTCGATGAGAAGACTAGTTGGAATGGAGATTGTAGAGGAAGATTCATCACACATCAACATGCAGTTTCTTTTAGATTCGACTACTCTAAACCCTGCAAAGATTCTCAAACGTATGAGCTCAATTGCACTTGGTATGTTTGAAGATGTTTTAAACGGTTTAATTTCTGAGGATAAAACTAATCTTCAGACATTATCAAACCGTGATGTTGAAGTTAACAGACAATACTTTCTTTTAGTTCGACTAATTAGAAGTACACTTGTTGATGCTAGACTAGCTAATATCTAT
>JAWVZS010000143.1:0-3338 GCA_033722055.1 Nitrosopumilaceae archaeon | reverse complement strand
TTATGTATGTTTTGTTATTTTCAAGTGCTTTATTTATAGCTGCTCCTTAAGTTCTCCTACATTCATTACATCAAGCAAAACCTAGTCTCTATATAACTTCTGCACTTGGAATTACATTTCCTTACATTATCATAATACTACTTCCAATAATGCTTACTGTTTCAACATTTCTTCATGATGGTAACATACCGATAAACTTAACCAATCTTGTGGGGTCAAAAACATAATGAAACTTTACCCCGTTAAATTATTGACAATTACATGTGAATTGCTAGCCAAAAAAGAAATAATTGAGATATTAAAAAAACACAAAATTACTGGTTATACTAGTTACGAAGTAGATGGAAATGGCGCTAAAGGATTACGCGCACAGGGCTTAACACATGAAAAAAATGTCAAAGTCGAAGTTGTCTTAAGGGAAGAACCTCTTCAAGCTATTGTTGAAGAAATATCTAGAACACTTTTTTCAAACTTTGCGATAATTCTTTACGTTAGTGATGTTAGTGTAGTTAGAACAGAAAAATTTGTCTAACAACAAGAGTCTTTACACAGACTTGGAATTTTTTTACTAGCTTGTTTTACGTTTACAATCAGTTCTCTTAGTTGCGAATTTGAAATTTCATACATCATCTTTTTTCCCTCTGATCTTGATTTGACAATGCCGCACTGTTTGAGTGTTTTTAGATGGTGCGATATTAAGGGCTGATCTTTTTTCATATTATTGACAAAGTCACTTACACACAATTCCTTTTTTCTTTCTAATAATTCTAAAATTTCAAATCTTGTTTCATCGCATATGCATTTTAGTAAATTAACTCCATTCATATCAATCTAAATTTATATAAATTACTATTTATATGATTCTTTATGGCCTCAAAAATTCTGTTTGTGTGCGTAGAAAATGCAGGTAGAAGTCAAATGGCTGAGGCGTTTTTTAAAAAATATGCCCCAAAAAAATTTCAGGGGATTAGTGCAGGAACAAATCCTACCAATGAGCTTAATCCAATAGTAGTGCAGGCCATGAAAGAAGTGGGCATTAATCTTTCAGGAAAACCAAAATCCATTTCCACGAAAACGATAGATGATTCTTTTCTAACAATCAATATGGGTTGCATGGACAAAAATTCATGCCCTGCACTTTTTGTAAAAGATATTTCTGATTGGGGAATTCCAGATCCCAAGGGAAAATCTCTTGAGGATGTAAGAAAAATCCGTGATGAAATTGAAACTAGAGTAAAAAACTTAGTTAAATCACTTGAGGAATAATGATTGAATAAAAATTTGAAAATTTTTACAGTCGAGCTGATTGGAACATTTGTTCTAGTTGTTTTAGCAACAGGTACTGTGGTGTATGCTGAACAAACTAATCTTTCGTGGGGCTTGGAATTTGCTGCTGTAGGACCATTTCTAGCATTGCTTTTTGGTGTGTATTCTTTCAAAAATATTTCCATGGCGCACTTTAATCCTGCTGTAACAATTGGCTATTACATAACAGGACATATTACTAAAATTCAGACTGTTTATTATTTTGCAGCTGAATTGCTTGGGGCAATTCTTGGCTCTTTGTTTGTGTTACAATTTATTGGAGATGATGCAAATTTGGGAGCAAACGCTCCTAACTATGATTTTTCATTAATGGCCATATTTCCAGTTGAAGTTTTGGCAAGTGGTTTGTTAATGGCTGTGATATTTACTGTTGTTTATACTAAAGGATTACGAGGATTCAGTGGAGTAGCTATAGGAGGAATTGTTGGCTTGGATATTTTCTTTTTTTCATTTATTTCTGGTGCCTCAATGAATCCAGCTCGTGCTCTTGCCCCAGCACTGCTTTCTGGATATGTATCTGATCTATGGTTGTATTGGACTGCACCATTTATTGGTACTATCATTGTAGCATTCCTTTTTAGGAATAAATTCAAAAGACAGGAACAAATCTAGTATTTTGCTAGATATTAGATTATTTACGAATAATAATGACGCATTTTATGCCTATGGTGTTGTCAAAATCAAAAAAACTCTTTTCTGAAGCAAAAAAAGTCATTCCTTCAGGCGTCAATAGCCCAGTTAGGTATTTTGAACCATATCCTTTCTTTGTCAAAAAATCTAATGGCAGTTACATTTGGGATGCTGATGGAAATCAATTAATTGATTTCTGTAATGGTTATGGTGCATTACTTTTAGGACATCGAAGAAAAGAGATTATTTCTTCGGTTTCAAAACAACTGAAACAGGGTACTTTGTTTTGTACTCCGACTGAGCAAGAAATTACACTATCTAAACTGATTGTAAAAAACTTTCCCGCCGTTGACAAAGTAAGATTGGTAAATACTGGAAGTGAAGCTACTATGACTGCCATAAGATTAGCTAGAGGCTACACAAAGAAAAACAAGATTATAAAATTTGAAGGATGCTATCACGGCGCACATGACTCTGTTTTAGTAAAAGCTGGATCTGGTTCTGCACACCAAGGAATCTCAGTTTCAGAAGGTGGACTAAAAGAAGTTTCAAAAAATACTCTTGTTGCAAAATATAATGACATTGATGATGTTAAAAATATTATTCATAAAAACAAAGACATTGCCGGAATAATTATCGAACCAATCATTGCTAACATGGGATTAATTTTACCTGAGAAAAATTTTCTAAAGCAACTAAGAACTATTACAAAAGATAATGATATTCCACTAATTTTTGATGAAGTAGTTACTGGATTTAGAATTTCTCCAGGTGGGGCACAACAATACTTTGATGTCAAACCCGATTTGACTACGATGGCTAAAGCACTAGGGAATGGATTTGCAATAGCTGCCGTTGGAGGCAAAAAACAGATCATGGATCAACTTTCTCCATCAGGAAAAGTTTACCAAGCTAGTACTTTTGCAGGAAACCCTATTGCAGTTAGTGCAGCAATTGCATCTATTCAAACAATAAACAAACTCAAAAACAAACTTTATTCTAAACTTGAAAAATATTGTGCTAGATTTGCAAAAGGACTAGATGATATCGCAACTGATTACAACATTCCTCATCAGATTAACTTTACATCGTCAATGTTGCAGATTTTTTTTACTGATAAACCTGTAACTGATTATACTAGTTCTATGAAATCAGATGCAAAAAAATTCAAAAAACTCTTTTCAGCTCTACTAAACCAAGGAATTTTTATCGCACCATCTCAATTTGAAGTTGTATTTTTTTCTAATGCTCATACAAATTCTGATCTTAACAAAGCCCTTGACGCATATAGTATAGGTCTTAAAGCGGTGAAGAATTGAAATATCTGATTGGTACTAGAGGGAGTCAGTTATCTTTAGCTCAAACTAGATGGGTCATAGAGA